>NZ_JBHWIV010000098.1:7870-30231 GCF_042731675.1 Kitasatospora sp. NPDC059827
GGGGTGGTACCCCGCCACCACGATGAGGTGTCCGGGCGTACCCAGCCCCTCCCTATCAACCGCGGCGGGGCCCCCCCCCCCCCCCCCCCCGGGGGGGGGGGGGGGGGGCGGAGTCGTGAGGCAGAGCGCGGGGACCGCACCGCCCGTAGTAACCCGTCCGCCAGGGCGAGCCGAATCGGGGTGCGGTCCCCATCCGCCCCGAGGGGCACCAGGACGACACGAGGGGGCACCGTGCGCTGTATCGACTGCCCCGTGACCCCGACTCACCGAGGGCGCTGCGAAGCCCATCACAGGGCCTACGAAGCCCGCCCCGCGGTCCGTGCCCGCCGACGGCTGCAAGCCCTGGTCTCACGTCACTACAGCGGCGCCGAGCGGCTTCGCCGGCGAATCGACCGAGCGGGCTCGGCGCGGTGCGGACTATGCGGCGAGGACCTCCCCGCGGCCCTGGTCGACGTGGACCACCGGACCCCCCTCGCCCTCGGCGGCGAGGACACGGACAGCAACGTGCAAGCGCTGTGCCGCGCCTGCCACAAGCGCAAGACTCGAACCGACTTCGGAGCGGCCAGTACGCCGTTCTGACACCGCCCCGGATGGGCGCTATTTAGACTGCCAGCCGAGGGTGGCAGCCAAGTCGTAGACCGAAAACTCGGCGTCCACCTCGATGGCGTCTTCGAGATAGCTGGTGGTGGTGTCAAGGCTCCGCGACTGGAGTGCGGGGAGCTGCGGAGCAACTGAGTACGCACCTACAGCGTTTCCGGCCCCATGCACAACCTTCAGCACCGCAGGAATGCACGTCCCTCCGCTCACGATGACGACGGGCCAACCGTCGCGGTACTCGATCGACAGAGTGCCGATGTCCTCGGGCTTGACCTGGTCGGCCGGGATCAGCACGGGTTCGGTCGTCTCGGGCGTGACCTGGGCTGGGGCCGGTCCCTTTGAGTTGGGGGTGGTCTCGGACATGGCTGTCTCCTCGCTGGTCAGGTTGCGGTCATGCTTCACAAGCGCCGTTTTGATGCTGCCCGGCATGGGGCTGACCGGTCGTACTGGGACGATCGGGCCTAGCGTGGCTACCGTCCCCCCTGCAAATCGTGGATGCCAAGCACACCTTGGTTGTCATCGGCGGTAGAAATGACTTGGCTCCGCCCCGCCGCGTAGGCCGCGACAGTGTTCCCGGCCCATCCACAACCGTGAGCCCCGCCGGAATGAAAGTCCCGCCGCTGACGACCAACTGAGGTTCGCCGTCCACGTAGCGCAGGCTCAGTGTCCCGATGTCCTCGGGCTTGACCTGATCGACCGGGATCAACGCGGGTTCGGTCGTCTCGGGCGTGAGCTGGACCGGGGCCGGGCCCTTGGCGTGGTCTCGGACGTGGCTGTCTCCTCTTGCATGGTGAGTTCAAGTCGGCTCAGTGGGCCGAGGGTTGCGCGATGAGCATGCGACTGGGACTAGGCCGGGGTGACGATGAGCGTGGCCTGGTTGCGGAGGAGGGTCGTGCTGTCTGTCACGGGGCCAGCCGTATACGCCGCGACTGCGTTCCCAGAGCCGTCAACGACCGTGAGTTCTGCCGGAATGCCATGCCCGCCGCTGACAACGACCTGAGCCACGCCGTCCACGTACCGCAGGCTGAGCATGCCGACGCCATCGGGGTTGATCTCGGACATGTGCGTCTCCTAATCCGGTCGGCTCGCTGCCGACGCATCGGGATCTTCCCATGACGAACCGTCACAACGCCGTCACTCTTGACAGATCGGAGGTGCCGCCATGCCCCGCAAGCCCCGCCCCCCGTGTTCGGTGCCCGGCTGCCCCGAACTGACCGCCCGTGGTGGCCGCTGCCCCGATCACCAGGCCGAGGCGGACGCACAGCGAGGCACGCCGGGCGGAAGCGCGTACGGCCCTCGTTGGCCCCGCATCCGCCGGGCCTACCTCTACGCCCACCCGTGGTGCGTGCTGTGTGCTCGCGTCGCCGTGGTCGCCGACCACTTCCCGGAGTCGCGTCGGTCGCTGGTCGCCCGAGGTGTGCCTGATCCGGACGCGTGGTCGCGTCTTCGTCCGCTGTGTACGCAGTGTCACAGCCGCGAGACGGCCGTTCATCAGCCCGGAGGTTGGGCGAGCGAGCGCGTTAAGCCTGTCCGAGGCCCTGACCTGCGGTGACACCCCAGGGGGGTGACTCCCTCCCGGTGCCAGAAGGCGCGGCAGGGAGGCAAAAAACTCGCATGGCTCATTAGGCCATTCTTGCGGACCATTAGGGCCCCACTTCGATTCCCTAATCGGATTCGAAGTGGGGCCATTTTGTGTTCCGCCGATCAATCCGCAGACTCTATCTGGAGTCGCATTTCTTCATATGCGTCCCTGAGGTCGCGCGCATCGGAAATCTTGCCGGTCTCAACGGCATTTACCACTTCTAGGGCACGCCAGTGATTTGACGGTGCCACCCGACCTGAGAGCATTGCGCGCTGCGCCGCGTAGCATGCTTCATCAAGGCGATTGGTGGTTACCAAAGAGAGCGCGAGATCAATATTTGCCGAGGCCACTCGGCGAGGCCACTTGGTCAGGTCGTCCGGCGGCGAAAGTCGCGAAATAACCTCTCTTGCATAGGTTTCTGCCGCCGGATCTCCGAGCCATGCCAGAGTGGTTGCGGCGTACGCAACAGCTTTTGCAGGGTCGTACTGAAAATGATGCTCTGGCTGATCCGGCGTGCCGATGGAAGAGGAAAGAGATTGCACTCGATCTATTGCCGAATATGTTTCATTCGAATATCCAAGCCGCGCGAACGCCCGCCCCTGCTGAGCGATGGCTTGAATTTCAACTGAGCTTCCGGCCGGAGCCAACTGCTGGGCTGTGGCGCTAAGTTCCGCCGCCCGCGAATAGTGGCCATCGGTTAGTACCCGCCAGGCGTCGGTTTCAAAGCACCAAGCTTGAATTTCCGAATGCCCGGCATGCTGCGCCAAGGTCATTGCCGTCCGCAGCCTGGCTGTTGCAGCATCTTGCTGGTTCAAATCAATGTGCAGCGTGGCGCCGAGCAGTGAAAACCATCCACCTATGACCAGCAGTTGCCGGTGTTCCTCCAGAGTCTTTCTTGCATCCATCAAGCTAGTCACATACGACGAATACTTTCGCACCTGGCCCAATAGCTCATGCGGAGCCACGGTCGGATACTTTACGGCCAGGTCGTGAAAGGTCAGTTCTAGCCGTTCAATAGTTTCTTTTCCAACATCGCTGGCTGAAACCCTGCGCGCCAGCTCCAAGGCGTCGATTTCGTCGTCATAGGCCGGCGGTACGGTTGCGGAAGCCCGCATAACCTGCGAGCGCCCCTGATCCACGCCACCGTACAGAATGGCGTCAAGCTCGGCCAGCGTCACCCTCAGCACCTTGACAAGAGTGGGGCGCTGCCAATCCTGCGGATCGACTTTTCCGCTTTCCCATCTCGCCACCGTCGAGCGGTCAACGCCCACGCTCTGAGCCAAGGAATCCTGAGTGAAACCAAGGGCCTTGCGCCTTTCGATAAAGGCCCTGCGCCGAGCTGGCATGTCGCCTCCCTGTCTCTGAGTAACCGTTCTAGCAGGTCAGGGCACTCGATGCAGTAACTATGAGACAGGGATGCCACAAGAGTGCGTCATCCATGCTCTGTTCACGCGGGGCCTTTGACCCTGAACTGGTGCCTCGCCCAACGTCCGGCAGTGATCGGAGGGATTGTGATGCGGCACAAAGCAGCTGTGATCAGCGCTGCCCTGGCAGCGTGGTCGGACTCGGACCCGCCGTCCTGGTGTTCGCCCTCGGCAGGCTCGACCCGCAGACCGGGCGCCGTTGGGTGTGGGCGTTCCTCGCCCTGGCGGTGGCCATGCTCGGCATCGTGTACGGCGGAGACTGGGAGACCTGGTTCCGTCGCCGAAGACAGGCGAGGGCGCGCGTTCGCAGGGCGCTGCACCACGGCTCGGCACTGTGCCGCGAGGCACGGCGCGGGCGTACCGGCTCATGAACCTAGAGACCGGGATTCTCCCGCTGGTGCCGGACGGGCTCCGCTGGGCCTCGGGCTGGTGCTTCCCCTGCGGAGTGACACGGGACGTGGTGCCCATACCGGCGATAGGGCTTCGCACGGTCATGACGGTCTGTCGCTGGCACCACGGCCAGTACTCGGCGCGGTTCGTCCGCACGGTCCAACTCCGGCCCTGGTACGGGCTGCTGAGTCGTCCGCGTGTCCGTCCCGAGCCGTCCAAGTCTCCCGGAGTGATTCCCCCGCGCTCCGGGTCGCCCGTCGGTCCCACCCGGCGGAAGGGCGCGTGCGGCGGCGCGCGTCGGTGGTCCTGGTTCAGCCCCCCGGCGCGGACCAGGACCACCCTTAGGGCCCCGGCGGGTGCCTGTCTGCCGTCGGGAAGCACAACCCCCGCCCTGGTGACGTGACGAGTGGACGGCACGGACGACCAGGGCGGGGGCCCAGACCGAGAACTAGCGGCGGAGAACAGCGGATGTACAAGTGCCCCGAGGGCGCCGGACACAAGGCCGAGCCGGCCGAAGAGTCGGGCGCCGTGCAGAGCGGTCCGGGTGGGCCGGTCTGGCGGTGCACGACGTGCGGCCGGTGGGGTGCCTTCCTCACCGACGAGTGGGCCGAACTGTTCCCGGGTGAGCTGGAGTTGTTCCCCCTCGGGTGGACGCAGCCCGGCGAGCCGGCCCCGATCCGCAGGGCGTACCCCCTCGGGCGCGGAAGCTAGCGCCCCACGATCACCCGTCCTGGCGGACGGAAAGGGAATCACCCGCCAGGACGGGGCACCACTCCCGCCCCGGGTGTCACGTGGCTATGTCGGCCGGGGTGGGCTTGCCCCGCACCCTGCGCTCCCGCAGGGTGGTTGAACCTACTTGGCACCACCACGACAAGGAGGAACAGCACATATGACGACCACACCCGCCCCTTGGGGTGTACAGCGCATGGCGCCGTACGCACCCACCCTCGCGGTTCCGCAGTACACGCCCGTGATCGACCCCGAGACGCAGATTGCCGTGATCGTGGACGAGCACGGCCGGACGGTCGAGATGGGCGCGCACGGCACCAGCACGAACCAGACCGGCCCGACCACCACGGGTGGCGGCGACGGACAGAACGGCGGGCAGAACGTACCGTCCGACGTGGACACCATGCAGTCGAACGACCAGGACCAGGGCACGGGCTGACATGACACCGGATCGGGACGGGGCCGTACTGGTCCTCACCAACCCGTACGACGTGACCGCGGACCTGGTGTTACGCCGCTTGGCTGACCGCCGGGTGCCGGTCGTCCGTGTCGACCCCGGCGCCGATCTGCACGCGGGTGCCTCGCTGTCCGCCCGCTACGGGACAGGTGGACAGCGGGGCTCCCTCTGCACTGCAAGCCGGACGCTCGACCTGTCCAACGTCCGGGCCGTGTGGGTCCGCAGGCCCTCGCCCTACGACCCCCCTGCCGGGATGGCGGAGCAAGAGGGCAAGTTCGCTGCCGCACAGGGGTTCTGGGGCACCGGGGGCATCCTCGCGTCACTTCCCGGGGCGCACTATGTGAACCACCCGTGGCGCATCCGCAATGCGGAGTACAAGCCGGCTCAGCTCTCGGCGGCGAGCCGGAACGGGTTCCTGGTGCCAGACACGATCATCACAGCGAACCCGGACGAAGCTCGGGAGTTCTGCACCTCCCAACCTGGCGGCGCGGTCTACAAGCCCTTGTGGGACAGCCGGTACCGGGATGCCGAGGGCGCCCTGCAACAGGTGTGGGTGCGCGGGGTCGACCCGTCTGAGATCACCGATTCCGTGTCCCTGTGCCCGCACCTGTTCCAAGCCAAGGTGTCGAAGGTGTTCGACGTACGGGTGACTGCCGTAGGCGACCGCCTCTTCGGGGTCCGCGTGGACAGCCCCGATCTTGACTGGCGCTACCGGCAAGACCTGATGACGTGCGCACCGATCGAGATCCCCGAGGCGGTCGCACGTTCGGTTGCGGCTTACCTTGACGAACTCGGTTTGGTGTACGGCGCGTTCGACTTCGCCGTGACCTCTGACGGTTCCTGGTACTTCTTTGAGTGCAACGCAAACGGCCAATGGGCATGGCAGCCGACGGAGACAACTGCTGCTATCGCCGACGCCCTCGCCGACCAACTACAGAAAGGCCCCGACACGTGAGCACATCGGCCGAACTCCGCGCCGCCCTGGTGGACGGGTTCACTGGTGACGACATGGTCACCGATCCGGCGTGGAACCGCGCCGCCAAGTCCGTCCCCCGGGAACTGTTCGTCGGGTCCTACTTCCTTCCCGTGGAGGGGACCGCCCCCACCGAGTACCGGCCCGTCCAAGAGGGCGAACCCGGTTGGCTGGCGGGCGTCTACACGAATCAGACCCTGATCACCCAACTCGACGGCCGTATGAGGCCCGAGGACGGTACGGTGAGCGGTTCGCCGTCTTCGTCGTCCACCCTGCCGTCACTGGTGCTGCGCATGTGGCACCAGCTCGACACCGAGGCCGGGCACCAGGTGTTGGAGATCGGTACCGGCACCGGCTACTCGACCGCTCTTGGTGCGTACCGCCTCGGGGACGCCAACATCACCAGCATTGAGTACGACCAGGCCGTGGGGGAAGCGGCTGCTGCGGCGCTCAAGTCCGCCGGACACGCACCTCGGCTGATCATCGGTGACGGGCTGCTCGGTGACCCGGACGGGGGCGAGTACGACCGCCTCATTGCCACCTGCTCGGTTCGGTACATCCCGCAACCGTGGCTCTACCAGGTCAAGCCGGGCGGAAGGATCCTGGTCACCCTCTCCGGCTGGTCGTACGGGTTCGGCCTCGCGCTGCTCACCGTGACCGAGCCCGGCAGTGCCACGGGCCGGTTCCTGCCTGGGTGGACGAGTTTCATGATCGCCCGTCCGCACGACCGGCCGCCCCGTCAGAGTCTCGCGCTGCTGCCTGGCGACGAACGCCCGAGCCGGATCGATCCCGAGATCATCAGCACGTGGACCGGTGGTTGGGTGGCTCAGCTCGCGGCACCCTCGGCCGAGCGGATGGGTGCGGGCGGGCAACAGATCCTCTCGGACGTGGCCACGGGATCGCAGGCCCGGACCATGCCCAACCCTGACGGAGGGTGGACAGTGATTCAGCGCGGACCGCTCCGACTCTGGGACCAAGTGGAAAGCGCCGTTGAAGCCTGGCAGGCGGCCGGCGAGCCCCACCAGGACGGTTTCGGCATTACGGTCTCGCCCCTCGGCCAGCGCGTGTGGATCGGCAGCGAGGCCGGTCCAGGTTGGAACCTGCCGATCTGAGCCGGATACCCGGGGCCGGGACGCAGGGGCGCCAATGGAAGAACCACCCTTGCCGGCTCTCGCGCCCAACTCGGCCCCGTCCCGCTGGTCTCCGGCAGGGCGGGGCCTTCTACTTTTCGGGGGTCTGCTCGGCCACGTACGTCCCGCGTTGCGGCACGGTGTAGACGTACCCGCCTTCGCGCAGATGCCGGACCGCTCGACGGGCCGTGTCCCGGGCCACACCCCACCGCTGGATCAGTGCCGACTCGGACGGGATCGGCCGGTTCGCCGCGAGTACCCCGGACTCAATGTCGCGGATGATCTCCGCCGCAATCTGCTGGTACGGCGGGGTGGGTGCGTCGTAGTCGATTTCCGAGGCCATGGGCCAAGGGTAGACAACGGGCAACATCCCGAGCTATTGGCATACGTAGGTAGACGAGGGTAGAGGAGTTGCTTTACCGTCGAACACGAAAGAACCCCCGGTGCCGCTTAGGACCGGCTCCGGGGGTCGAGCGTCCGACAGCTTTAGGGAGCTGACCGAACATGCGACACCTTATCGCCCGTGCTCTGCGTACCGCCCTGCGGCTGGTCCTACCGGCCCACGGACAGCACCGCGCCGCCCCGGTCGCCCCCGAGCCCACCCCGAAGCCGATCCGGGCCATTCCCGCCGGACTGAGCCTCGCCCCGTGGGTCGAGCCGGAGAACTGGAATGCGAGCCCCCTGGTACGTCCCTACGTCGACCGTGCGGCATGGCTCGCCGAGCTGGACGAGATGCAGCGCCACTACGAGCAGCGCGAGGCCCTGCGGGCGGTCGCCGAGAAGCTTCCGGACACCGGGCACACCTTCCCCGGTGCGCACGCCCTCGCCGGGGCGGTGACGTGATGACCGAGCCGACCGTGACCCTGATCTGTAACCGGTGCTACAGCACCGAGGGCGTGCGGGTCGTACGGACCGTGGAACGCCAGAGCGGACCCCCGTGGCAGGTTCTCGCCTGCCCGACCTGTGAGCCCGCCCTAGACGCGCTGAGCGCTCCCGTTGAGCCCGTGTCTGACGGGACTCTCGACCGCTAACCCTCGCCCCGTCCGGAGCCGATCCGGGCGGGGCTCTCTCGGCCTCGCCGTAGAACCGCTAGTAACCGCCCGTCCGGAGACCCGGAGGGCAACGAGTTCTGCGTGGCGGCGGGCCCGGCCACGGGCTGAGCCGGGGGGCGCCACGGGGCCTGCGGTCCGACGGGGGAGCGCCGCGGGCCGGGCCGGTGGTCGGCCCGGCCCGCGCGCGTCGGTCCGGTCAGGCCTTGATGGTGAGCCAGGCGCCGAGGCCGTTGCAGCCGCGGGCGTCGTAGGTGGTGCTGCGGTAGCCGGCCGGGATCGGCGAGTACGGGCAGGTCCAGATGCCGTTGCGGACCTGCTCGTGGAACCAGGCGCCGACGCCGCTGCAGCCCTGCGGGTTGTAGTTGGTCAGCACGTAGCCGGAGACGATCGGCGAGCCCGAGCAGGTCCACAGGCGGTTCTGGGCGGGCTGCTGGAACCACGCGCCGTGGTTGTTGCAGCCGCTCGCGTTGTACATGGTGATGACGTAGCCGCTGGGCACGGGCGCGCCGGAGCAGCTCCAGCCGCCGGTGGCGGAGGCGGTGCCGGCCGCCGCGGTGCCGGTGAAGGCGGCGGCGAGCACGGCGATCGCGGCGGCCGCCCGTCCCAGGCGGGTGGTCAGCTGGCGGAGGGTCCTGGTCACGGCGTCACCGGTCCGATCGGTCGTCCCCGCGCCGCTGTTGGGGGCGGCGAGGGAGGGGGGAAGTGCGAGGCTGCGCCGCACCCTAGCGGCGGTGATCAGTTCCCTGATAGATCAGGATCGCAGGATCTTCACAACTGACCGAAAACGATCCGTCGGCACGTCGCGCTCCGCCGGGTTTGCCGCCGTCGCCCCGGACTACCTGGGTCTGGGCACCGGCCCCGGCACCCACCCCTGGATGGACGTGCCGTCCGAGACCACCGCCACCCTGGACATGCTCCGGGCGGCCCGCGCCTTCGCCCCGCGCACCGGCCGGACCCTGGGCCACGACGTCCTGGTCACCGGCTTCTCCCAGGGCGCCTCGGCCGCGACGGGCCTCGCCCGCGCCCTCCAGGCCGGCGACGACCGCTGGTTCCGCCTCCGCGCCCTCGCCCCGGTCAGCGGCGGCTACGCGTTCCGGGAGGCCGAGCTGCCGGCCCTGCTCGACGGCTCCCTGGAGCCCAAGTCGAGCGCGCTGTACGCCGCGTACCTGCTCGTCGCCTGGAACCGGCTGCACCACCTCTACGACTCCCCGGGCGAGGTGTTCCAGGAGCCGTACGACCGTACCGTCGAGGCGCTGTTCGACGGCTCGCACACCGGCCGGAGCTGTTCGCGGGCACGCCCGGCACCATCGGCGAACTGCTCACCCCGCACGCCCTCGCGATGCTGCGCCACCCGACCGGCCGCTTCGCCGCGGCGCTCCGGGTGGCCGACGGCACCTGCGACTGGGCGCCGCGAGCCCCCGTCCGGCTCTACGCGGCCGAGGCCGACGAGCAGGCCGCCGACGCCAACACCGACCACTGCGCGGCCGCGCTGCGCGCGCACGGCGCGGACCCGGAGGTCGTCGACCTCGGCACCCCGGACTTCGCGGGCTCCCGCCACCTGGGCTCCAACGTGGCCGCCACGGCCGACATCGTGCGCTGGTTCAGCTCCCTCGGCTGAGCGGGTGCGGGCTGCGGCACGGCTGACCGTGGTGCGGCCGCTGCCGGCACGGCCGTCGCCCGCTCAGCCGGAGCGCAGGACCCGGAACCGGTCGGGCGCCGCCGGATCCCGGTCGACCACCTGGACCGGCGGCCACGCCCACTGCCACACGCCGCTGCCGGGCACCCGGGTGAACCGGATCCGCCCCCGGGTGCCCGCGACGTCGACCCGCGGCCAGGCCGCGGCGACGCGCTCCCGGTCCGCACCGGCGGAACGCAGCACCTCGGCGAGGACGGTGACGGCGTCGTAGCCCTCGAAGGCCACGAAGGACGGCGCCTCGCCCAGCCGCTCCCGCACGGCCGCCGCGACGCGCTCGCCCGTGGCGCCCAGCCGCTCGGGCAGGTAGCGCAGGAACGGGACGGCCGCGCCCTCCTCGCCCAGCAGCGCCCGCCACTGCGGGAACTCCGGCTGCCCCGCCGGGGCACCGATCAGGACCCCGGCGAGGCGCCGGTCACGACGGACGGCCCGGACGATCGGCACGGCCGGCTCGGGGTGGCCGACCAGCAGCAACAGGGCCGTCGCGCCGTGCCGGGCGAGCTCCCCGCACAGCTCGGCGGGGGACAGCGCGGCGGCGTCCAGCTCGACCACGGTGCCGCCGTGCGGAGCCAGGCGCTCGCGCAGGATGCGGGCCCCGGCGGCCCAGTAGACGCTCTGCTGGGCCGCCACGGCGATCCGGCGGTGGCCCGCGTCGAGGAGGAAGTCCGCGTAGATCCGCCAGCCGTGCGACTGCGCCGGGCAGAGCCGGGCGACCCCGTCCGTCGGCCCGTCGGTGAGCGCGTCCAGGACGGCCGAGGAGCAGAGGTACGGCACACCGAGCGCGTCCGCCCGCGCGGCCACCGCCCGGGCGACCACGCTGTGGTACTCCCCGGTCAGGGCCACCACGCCCAGGCCCGCCAGCTCCTCCACCGCCGCCGCGGCCCGCTGCGGATCGGCCGCCGTGTCCCGGACCAGCAGGTCCAGCGGCTGGCCGGCGATCCCGCCCGCGTCGTTGACGTCCCGTACGGCGGTCTCCAGCCCGGCGAGCAACTGCCGGCCGGCCTCGACCCACCCCGGGCGGCTCAGCGGGACGAGGGCGCCGATCGGCACCGACGGACCGTCGGCGCGCTCCGCGCCGGCCGACGAAGATGGCGTACTCATGGGCCGGCGTCTCCCGCCTGACGGTCCGGTGACAGGCGGCCTTCCGGACCGCCGACCGGCGGGGCCGGGAGGCACACCTGTGTGATCATGCCGGACATTGCACCCGGCCCGGGGGGTGGCGGGCAACCGGTTTTTCGCCGAGGTGCTGCGCATGACCTGCGCGAAACCGGCCGTGGTCAGTCGCAGACGAAGCAGGGCGGCCGGTCCCGGGCGGTGACGGCACCCGCGGTGTCGAGGCTGTCACCGGGCACCTGTATGTTGATCAGTCGCCGACCCTGCCGCGCTCCCACCGGGATGCCGACGCCCGGGTCCGGCCCGGACCGGTACGCGCATCGCGGAGGTCGGGCCGTCGGTGCGGGGGGAACTGCGGAGGGACCTCGGCCCGGGGCGGAAAGCCGCTCACCGTTCCGACGTTCCCGAAGGATCCCGTATGACCGTTCCTGTCCCGCCCGACAGCCCGCAGCCGGGGGCGGCGCCCGCCGGCGCCGACCCGGGGACGCCGCTGACCCCGGGGCAGGGCGAGGCTCCGGAGCAGGCCGACGCCCAGAGCGAGGCGAAGGGCGAGGCGAAGGGCGAGGCGAAGGGCGAGGCCCAGAGCGAGGTGCAGGGCCCCGCCGCTGAGCCCGCGCCCGCCGATGTCGAAGCCGTCGTCGACGTCGTCCCGCTCGCCGAGGCCGCCACGCCTGCGCCCGCCGAGGCCGTCTCGCTCGCCAAGGCCGCTGAGCCCGCGCCCGCGCCCGCTGATGCCGAGGCCAAGGCTGAGGCCGAGGTCGAGGCGGAGGCCGACGCGCAGGGCCCCGCTGTCGAGCCCGTTTCCGCGCCCGTGCCCGTGCCCGCCGACGCGGCGCCTGTCACGCCTGCCGCGCCCGCCGCGCCCGTGCCGGTCGGTGCTCCCGCCGCCGTAGGGGGCCCGTCGCCGTTCGCGCCTCCGGAGGCGGCCCCGACCCCGCCCCCCGCCCCGGCCGCGTATCCGGCCCCGGGCCAGGGTCCGGCCGGTGCCCCCGGTGCGTACCCGGCTGGGCCGTACTGGCAGGGCTACCCGGTGGTCCCGCCCCAGCCCCGCAACGGCCTGGGCACCGCGGGCATGGTGCTCGGGATCGTCGGCACCGTCCTCGGCCTGGTCGTCGTGCTGTTCTGGCTGTCCTGGCTGCCGGCCCTGCTCGCGCTGATCTTCGGCATCATCGGCCTGGGGTACGTGCGCAAGGGCGAGGCGACCAACCGGGGGGTGGCCCTGGCGGGCGTCATCCTGGGCGTCACCGGCCTGCTGCTGTCGGTCGGCGGCGGGGTGGTCTTCGCGGTCGCGCTGAACTCCGTGCAGGAGGACGAGAAGGCCGAGGCGCACGCCGCCCGGCTCCGCTCCGAGGCCGACGACCGGGCCGCCGCCGACCGGGCGGCGAAGGCCAAGGAGAGGCTCGACGCCGCGAAGAAGAAGTTCGAGGAGGAGCAGCAGGCACGGGCCGCCGACGAGAAGGCCCGGCACCTGGGCTTCGGCCAGTCCTACACCTACGCCGACGGGTTGAAGGTCACGATGGCCGCGCCGCAGCCGTACGTGCCGAACGAGACCGTGTTCCCCGCGCCGAAGAACAGCACGATCATCCAGATACGGATCACCGTCACCAACACCGGCTCCAAGGACGTCTCGCTCGTCGGATCGGGGCTGCCCACCGTCAAGGACGCCAACGGTGGCCTGGTCACCGCGCTGATCGACGGCAGCGGCCGGATGAAGTTCATCGGTGACTCGCTGGCTCCGGGCGCGGAGGCCACGGGGGTGTCCGCGTACGCGCTGCCGAACGCCGCGGCCGACCCGTTCTCCGTCCAGTTCACCTACTACGGCAGCGGGCAGGGCATGAAGTCCGTGACCTGGACCGGCTCCCCGAACTGACCCGGGTTCCGGCTCCGGCTCCGGCTCCGACACACCGCGACCCCCGACCCCCGACCCCTGACCCCCGCCCCCTGGGCTCCGGGGGCCGGGGGTCAGTCGTGTGCGAGGCAGCGCCGGAGCTCGTCCAGCCGGTAGTAGTGGCTGCCCTCGGCTATCGGCCGGCAGGAGGGCTTGAAGGCGATCTCCTCCTCGTTGTAGAGCATCCGGACCAGGTGGTCGGCCGGGCCGCCGTCGGAGGGCGCGTTCTCGTAGAGGTCCCACTGGATGTTCGCGGCCATCGGCACCACCTCGGCGCCGCGCCACGGGTTGTTCCTGTAGCTGTAGGGCTGTTCGGGATCGGCGCCCTCGGTGCTGCCGGGCAGGCCCATCAGGGCGGCGAGCGGCTCGATCTCCTCGGCGTGGGTGAAGCGCAGCACCGCGCCGTTGTGGTTGCGGCCGTCGGCCCTGGCCCCGGCCTGGGCGAGGAGGTCGTCGAGGAGGACGCCGGCCATCCGGTAGGTGATGGTGCGTCCGCTGAACGCGGGGCCCTTCTGGTAGAACTCCTCCGCGTCGTCGAGGTAGCCCAGCCAGCGGGCGTCGTGGGCGGTGAGGTAGCGGGAGAGGTCGACCGAGGGCGCCTCCACGGCGAGATCGGGCGCCGCGCTGTACACCTCGTACAGCGAGCGGGCGAAGGAGACCTGCTCGTCGACGGGCAGCGCCGTGACGAAGTCCGCCCGGAACAAGCGGGAGAGGGCGTGCCGGGCCGCTTCGGCGGTGCGCGGATCGGCCTCGTTCCGGGCGAGGACCGCGGCGAGGTCGGGGTCGTTCGCCAGGTACGCGCGGTAGTCGGCGTTCTGCGGCTGCTTGTGGAAGTACAGCAGGTCCTTTTCGGTCACCGGGGCCCCGATCAGGCCCGTCAGGCCGGGGTCGCCGGCGGTCAGGCCCGCGGTGAAGGCGTCGGCGCTGGCCACCGCGCGCGGGACGCCGGAGGTCTCCACCACGACGGGCTCCCGGTCGGCGACGATCGTCCGGAACAGGGACGGCAGCCGCTGCTCCAGGCGCAGCGCCGTCTGCCGGTGCTCCCGGGCTCCCAGGGCGGAGAGGTTCCCGTAGCCGAGGGTGGCGGCGGCGGTCAGCAACGACCGTACCTGCGGGGCGAGTCGGGTCCCGAGGTCGGTGAGGGCGTCCTGCCGCCCCGCCTCGGCGAGGACGGCGAGCACGGCGTCGCCGTCCTCGCTGCCGGTCATGGCCCGGGAGCCGTGGCGGGCGACGTTCTCGGTGAAGACCGGGCGGAAGCCGCGTGGGGGTTGCTGGTAGCGGTCCGGATCGCCCTGCGGCCGGTAGGGGGTCTTGGTCCCGTAGCGACCGTGCCGGGCGGTGTCGGCGTCGGCGCCGGGGTGGTCGTGGGCGGACGCCGTGCCCGCGGTGGACAGGACGCCGAGGGCCAGGGTGAGGGCCAGGGCGGCGGAGAGGGCGGGGGTGCTGCGCTTCACTGCGGTCCTCCGGGTCGGCTCAGGTCAGGTGGTCAGGGCGGTCGGCCGCGCGCATGCTGTCATGCGCATGTGAACGCGAGTTGACGTGTCACCGACGGCAAATCGCCACCCTGGCCGGAATGATGACCCCGAGTCGGCCGAACTCACGATCTTTCGGACAGTGGACGATCAAGCTCTTGATCTCCGGCCGGGCGGCTTCTAGATTGCGGTGCAATGTCACACTGAGCCGACCGACGCGGCCTTCCTGGGGGACCGGTGCCGGACACCGCACAGCAAGTACCGCTCCAGACCACCGAGAAGCTGCCCCGGGTGTTCTACCGGCTGGCGCTGGGCGACGCGCTCTCCACCTACGGGAGCCAGCTCGACCTGGTCGCGCTGAGCCTGTTCGCCTACGAGGCGGCCGGGAACGCCCTTGGCACGGCCGGGTACCTCATCCTGCGTCTGACCGGCGGTTTCGCCGGTGGACTGGTCAGCGGGCGGCTGGTCGCCCGGGTCGACCGGCGGCGGCTGATGACGGGCTGCGCCCTCGCCCAGGCGGTGGCGCTGGTCGTGGTGGCCCTCGCCCCGGCGTCCGCGCGGATCCCGGTGCTCTACCCGCTCGCGCTGGTCTTCGGCGGCGCGGCCGCGGTGTGCGCCGTCGCGCTGCGCACCAGCATCCCGGAGATGGTCGGCGCCGAGCGCCGGGCCCGCGCCAACAGCCTGATGGCGAGCTGCCGTTCGGCCGCCATGGTGCTCGGTTTCGCCTCCGCCGGTGTGGTGGTGGCGTGGGCCGGGTTCCGTGCGGCGCTGCTGATCGACGCGTCGAGCTTCGTGGTGTTCGCCGCCGTGGTGCTCAGGCTGCCGCTGCGCACCCGGGCCGAACCCGCCGAGCAGGCGGCCGAACAGGCCGCGGGCGCGGCCGCGACCGGTACCACCGCCGACACCGAGGCCGACAAGGCTGCCGACGGCGGCAAGGCGAAACGATTCGGCAGCCGGTGGCAGGCGCTGGTGGTGCTGCGAGCGGCCCCCGTGGTCGGCGCGATGGCGGCGATCCGACTGCTGGACGCCTTCGGCTCCGCCGCGCACAACATCAGCCTGCCGGTCTTCGCCAACCAGCACGACCCCGGCAACCCGGCCGCGCTGCTGGGCATGTTCTGGGCCACCTGGGCGGTCGGCAACCTCGGTGCCCAACAACTGGTCTCCCGGCTCATGCTGCGCCGGGGCATCGAACCGGGCGAGCGCGCCTTCGCCCTGGGGACCTGCCTGATGTCCGGCTGCTTCATCCTGGTCTTCACCGGACTGCCGACCCCGCTGTTCCTCCTGGTGGCGATCGGCGCGGGGCTCGGCGACGGCTTCACCGAGATCTCGTACACCACCCGGATCCAGGCGCTCACCGACGAACGGCGCGGCCAGGCCTTCGGGTTGCTCGCCTCCGCCGAGAACGTCGGCATGGGCACCGGGATGCTGCTGAGCGGATCGCTGCTGGCCCTGCTCAGCCCGTTGACCGTGGTCGGCGTCTCGCACGCCGTCCCGATCGTGCTGGCGCTCGGCTTCCTGGTCCTGGTCGGCCGGGCCCGGAAGCGCTGACCCGCACCACCCGGCCACGCACCACCCGGCCACGCACCGCCGGACCACGCACCGCCCGACCGTACCCGCGACCACCGTGCACCGTGCCACCGCACCCGCAAGTACCGCGCCACCGGATCCGCCGACGCCCCACCGGGCCGCAGGCGACCCCGATCCGCCCACCCTCCGCAACCCGGGGCAGCCCTACCCGCGCACGCCCCGCACCGATCCGAAAGGTGCCGTCGCCGATGAGCCCCACCGGTTCCGAGCGCGCCCGGCTGCGCGCCCTGGAGGCCCGGCTGCTGCTGCGTCCCGAGGTCGCCGACTGCGCAGTGCTGCCGGTCGAGCGCGCCGACGGCCGCCGCGGCCTGCTGGCCTACCTGGTGCCCGCCGCCGACACCGACCCCGTCGCGCTGCGCCGCCGGGCCACCGCCGCCCTGCTGGACGCCGACCCGGGCACCGAGGTGCACCTCCTGGACGGCATCGTGCGGACCGCGCTGGGCGAACCCGACCGCGCCGCCCTCGCCGCCGCGGCGGCCCGGCCGCCGGCCGGCGCCGGGCCCGCGCTCCGCCACCTGCGCGAACTCACCCCGCACTGGCGGCCGTTCGGCACCACCAGCACGGCCGCCGGTGCGACCCCGAGAGGCTCGACGGCCGGTTCGACGGCCGCGCCCGAAGAGGCCTCGTCCGAAGAGGTTGCGCCCGAAGAGGCCGCACCCGAGGAGCCCGGGAGCGAGGTCCCCGGGACCGAGGCGGTCGGCGCCCCGCTGCCCGCCCCGGCTCCGGACGCGCCGCGCACCCTGCCCGAGGCCCTGCTGCGCGCCGCCGAACGGCACCCGGACCGCGGCCTGCACCTGGTCCGGGCCGACGGCGGGGCGACCAGGCTGACCTACCGCCGGCTGCTGGAGCGGGCCCGGGAGACCCTCGCCCTGCTGAGCGCCGCCGGGCTGCGGGCGGGCGACCGGGTGATCCTCCAGGTCCCGGACCAGGAGGGCTACTTCACCACCCTGTGGGCCTGCCTGCTGGGCGGGGTGCAGCCGGTCACGGTCGCTCGTCCGCCCGCGTACGACCAGCCCAACCCGGTCCTGGAGAAGCTCTGGCACGCCTGGCAGACGCTGGCGGAGCCGCCGGTGCTCGCGGGCGGACCGGCCGTGGCGGGCCTGGCCCGGCTGGGGGAGCTCTACCCGGCGCCCGGCCTGCGGGTCATCGCGGTCGACCGCCCCGTCGACGGCGCCGCCGCAGCCGTCGGCGCGGGCGCCGGGCACGCTCCGGACCCTGGCGACGTGGCGATCCTCCAGCTCTCCTCCGGCAGCACCGGCCGCTCCAAGGCGGTGCAGATCACCCACCGCGGCATCCTGGAGTACGTGGCCGGCGCGGTCGCCCAGGGCACCCTGCCCGAGGACGTCACCGTCAACTGGCTGCCGCTGGACCACGTCGCCGGGCTGCTGATGTTCCACCTGCGCGACGTGGCGCTCGCCGCCGACCAGGTGCAGGTGCCCACCGAGCTGGTGCTCGCCGACCCGCTGGTCTGGCTGGACGCCCTGGAGCGCTACCGGGGCGCGCACTCCTGGTCGCCCAACTTCGGCTACCGGCTGGTCGCCGAGGCGGTGCGGGCGGCCGGCCCCGGCCGGAGCTGGGACCTCTCCTCGGTCAAGTCCCTGATCAACGCGGGGGAGCAGTGCACCGAGGCGGTGCTGGACGAGTTCCTGGCCGCCACCGGCCCGTTCGGCGTACGGGCGGAGCACGTGCTGCTCGGCTGGGGCATGGCCGAGACCTGCACCGTCATCACCTACAAGCGCTACCACGAGGACGGCGCCCGCCGCCTGGTGCGCACCGACTCGCTGACCGGCCGGCTGGAGCCCGCGGACCCGGACTCCCCGGAGCGCGGCACCGCGTTCCTCAGCATGGGGCGCCCCGCCCCCGGCGCCCGGATACGGGTGGCGGGCGAGGACGGCCGGGCCCTGCCCGAGCACCGGGTCGGCCGGCTCCAGGTCAACTCCGGCCGGGTGACGCCGGGTTACCTGAACAACCCGGCCGCCGACGGCGAGGCCTTCGTCGGCGACGGCTGGTTCGACACCGGGGACCTGGCCTTCCTGGCCGACGGTGAGGTGGTGCTCACCGGCCGGCGCAAGGAGATCATCATCGTCAACGGGGTGCACCACTTCTGCCACGAACTGGAGGACGTGGTCGCCTCGGTGGCGGGGGTGCGCTCCGGGCACGTCGCCGCCTTCGGGGTCCCGGACGAACGCACCGGCACCGAACAGTTGGTGATCGCCTACGTGCCGAACGACCCGGACGCCCCCGCCGCCCCGGTGGCCGCCGAAGTCCGCCGGGTGCTGGCCGCCCGGCGGCAGCCGGCCCCCGCCCTGGTGCTGCCGGTGCCGGCGGCCGACTTCCCGCGCACCACCAGCGGCAAGATCCAGCGCACCGCACTGCGCGGACGCCTGCTCGACGGCGGGCTCGACGAGCACCTCGTGGCGATCGACCTGGCGGAGGCCAACGCCCGGACCGTTCCCGACTGCGTGCGTCGGATCGTCTGGGAACCCCGCCCGGCGCCGGACGCCGGCCTCGGGGCTGAAAGTTCCGAGCCCGCGGAGCCGACCCTGCTGCTCGGCCCGGCCGGTCCCGGGACCCTCGCCGAGGCACTGGCCGCCGCCCTGTCCGGGGCCGTCCTGGTGGAGCAGCCGCCGACCGCCGACCCCGCGCAGTGGCGGCGGGCGCTCGGCGCCGAGCGCCCCGGGCGGGTGGTCCACCTCTGGGGCGCGGACGGCGGGCCCGCCGCGTCGTCGGACGGCGTACCGCCGGACGAAGCCCTGCTCGCCCTGCTGCGGGCCCTCGCCGACCGGCCGCCGACCGGCGAGCTGGTCACCGTCAGTGCTGGACTGCACGCCGTACTGCCCGGTGAACTCCCCGACCCGGCAGCGGCGTTGACGGCGGCGCTGACCGCCGGGGCGAGGGCCGAGCAGCTGGTGCCCGCCGCCCGGCACATCGACCTGCCGGCCGGGGCGCCGCCCGCCGAGCAGGCCGCCGCCCTGCTCGCCCTGCTGGCCGAGCCCCGGCCGGAGCCGGAGAGCGCCTGGCGGCGGGGCCGCCCGTGGGTGCCCAGGCTCGGACCGGTCGAACCCGGCACCGCCACCGACGCCACCGCCACCGACGCCACCGCCGACGAGGGCTGCTCGCTGCTCTCGCCCGGTGCCCGCTACCTGGTCACCGGCGGCCTCGGCGGGATCGCCGCCGAGCTGCTGCCCGGCCTGCTGCGCGACCAGGGCTCCCGACTGCTGCTGATCGGCCGCACCGACCTGGACGCGCCCACCACCGAGGCGGCCGAACGCCGCGCCGCGCTGCACCGGCTGTCCGGCTACGGCGGCCGGGTCGACTACCGCCGAGCCGACGTGACGGACCGCGAGCAGCTGGCCGCCGTGGTCGCCGAGGCCGAACGGGACTGGGGAGCACCGCTGGACGGCGTGCTCCACCTGGCCGGGGCCTACCGGATCGCCCTGCTCTCCGGCACCGGCCCGGACGACTGGCGGGAGGCGGTGCGTGCCAAGACAACCGGCACGGACCACCTCGTCGAGCTGGTCCGGCAGCGGCCCGGCGCCCAGTTCGTCGGCTTCTCCTCGATGGTCGGCTTCCAGGAGGCCGTCGGCTCCATCGCCTACGCCGCCGCCAACCGCTACCTGGAGAGCGCGGTCGAACGGCTGCACCGGGAGACCGGCACCCCGGCCTGGACGATCTCCTGGGGCCTGTGGAGCCGGGTCGGCATGAACCGCGCCACCGACCACGAGCAGGCCTCCGCCGCCCGGGGCATCGCCGTGCTGAGCGCCGCGCAGGGCCGCCGCCTGGCCGCGCTGCTGCTGGCCGGCGCTCCGGGCCGCTGGTACGCCGGGCCGGACCCGAGCGCCCCCGCCGCGCGCCGCCACCTGCTGGCGACCGCACCCCGGCCGGTCCCGGAGACGCCCACCGGCCGTACGGACGAGGACCGGCCCCCGCAGCCGACCGCCGCTCCCGCCGTCCAGGCCGTCACCATGGCCCCCGAGGCCCGGACCGCCCCCGCCGCCGAACTGCGCCGGACCGTCCTGGACGCCTTCGAGACGGTCCTCGACGCCCCGCTCGACCCGGCCCGCCCGCTGGCCGAACTCGGCATCGGGTCCCTCCAGTTGATGCGGGTGCACGGCGCCCTCAGCGCGGCCCTGCCGGCGCCCCCGGCGCCCACCGAACTCTTCCGGCACCCCACCGTGGACGCCCTGATCGCCCACCTGACCGAGGCCCCCGCGCCGGCCCCGGCCACCGCGACCGGCACCGCGAGCGGCACCGCCCCCGGGGCCCCGGCGGGTGACGACCGCCGGATCGCCGTCGTCGGCCTGGCCCTGCGCTTCCCCGGCGCCGACACCCCGGAGCAGTACTGGCGCAACATCGTCGACGGCGTCCGCAGCACCACCCGGTTCACCGAGGAGGAGCTGGCGGCGGCCGGACTGCGCCCCGAGGAGTACCGGCACCCCGACTTCGTCCCGGTGACCGGGGCACTGCCCGACACCGACCGCTTCGACGCCGAGGCCTTCGGCATCAGCGGCACCGAGGCCGCCCTGATGGACCCCCAGCAGCGCCTGCTGCTGGAGATCTGCCGGCAGGCCCTGGAGGACGGCGGCTACGACGCCCCCGACCCGCACCGCCGGGTCGGCGTCTTCGCCGGCACCGGGATGACCCTGTACGCGCTGCGCACCTACTACCAGCACACCCTGGCCGGCACGGCCGACCCCGCTCAGCCGGTGTCCGCGCTGCAGACCGCGATCGGCAACCAGGCCGACTTCGCCGCCACCCGGGTCGCCTACCGGCTGGGCCTGACCGGCCCGGCGATCGGCGTGCAGACCGCCTGCTCCACCTCGCTGGTCGCGGTGCACCTGGCGGCGCAGTCGCTGCTCGCCGGTGACTGCGACCTGGCCCTGGCCGGGGCCGCCGCCCTGCACATCCCGCAGGCCGCCGGATACCGCTACGAGGAGGGGTCGATCCTCTCGCCCGACGGCGAGTGCCGGGCCTTCGACGCGGCGGCCGCCGGCACCGTCGGCGGCAACGGCGTCGCGGCCGTCCTGCTCAAGCGCCTGGACCGGGCACTGGCGGACGGCGACACCGTGCACGGCGTGATCCTCGCCTCCGCCGTCAACAACGACGGCGGGCTCAAGGTCGGCTACACCGCGCCCAGCGTGGACGGGCAGGCGGCCGTGATCGGCCGGGCCCTCGACCTGGCCGGGGTGCCGGCCGAGAGCGTCGGCTACGTCGAGGCGCACGGCACCGGCACCCCGCTGGGCGACCCGATCGAGTTCCGGGCCCTGGCCCAGGCGTTCCGGGCCCGGACGCGGGCCGCCGACTTCTGCTCGCTCGGCTCGGTCAAGCCCAACATCGGCCACCTGGACACCTGCGCCGGAATGGCCGGGCTGATCAAGGCCCTGCTGGTGCTGCGGCACGGCACCGTCCCGCCGCTGGTCAACTTCGACCGCCCCAACCCGGCGCTGGAGCTCGCCGGAAGCCCGTTCCGGCTCGCCGCCGAGCGCCGCGACTGGCCGGCCGGCGCCACCCCGCGCCGGGCCGGGGTCAGCGCACTGGGCGTCGGCGGCACCAACGCCCACCTGGTGCTGGAGGAGGCCCCGGCGTCGTCCGCGCCCGGTGCCGCCGACGGCCCCCGGCAGGAGGCGCCGACCGTCCTGCCGCTCTCCGCCCGCACGGAACAGGGCCTGACCGCCCTGGCCGGGCTGCTGCGCGACCGCCTGGCCGCCGGACCGGCGCCCGCCCCCGGCGACCTGCCGCTCACCCTGGGCGGCGGGCGCCGCGCCCTGCGCCACCGGCTCGCCGTCACCGGCGCCGGTTCGGCGGACCTGCTCCGCGGCCTGGAGGCCCACCTGGCGGGCCGCGGCTCCGCCACCGCACCCGTACGCCGCGAGGCCCCGCGCGGTGACGTCCGGCCGGTGCTGCTCTTCACCGGCCAGGGCGGCCAGTACCGGGGCATGGCCGCCGAACTCCACCGCGCCTTCCCGGTGTTCCGGGCCGTACTGGAGGAGTGCGACCGGCTGCACCGCGAGGCCTGGGACGAACCGCTGCTGCCGCTGCTGCTCGACCCCGTGCCCGAGGGCGCCGCCGACGACTGGACCACCGAGGCCGCGCAGCCCGCGCTGTTCGCCCTGCAAGCGGCCCAACTGCGGCTCTGGCAGGAGCTCGGGCTGCGCCCGGCCGCCGTCGCCGGGCACAGCGCCGGCGAGTACGCGGCCTTCCACGCGGCCGGCGCCCTCGACCTCGCCGACGGGATGTTCCTCACCGCGCTGCGCGGCCGGCTGATGCACCGGGC
>NZ_JBHWIV010000099.1:0-17441 GCF_042731675.1 Kitasatospora sp. NPDC059827
ATGCAGCGCATTGGCGACCGACGACAACGCGGCGAGGCGCGCTTGTGCCCTGGGGGTACCTCCCGGCCGAAGGCTGGGGGAGCGTCGGCCCGCAGACGGGAGTTTGAAGACGGACCCTAGCGGTGGGTCAGGACACCGGGGCCTTGGTGCGCAGGACCTCGATGAAGGCGCGCAGCCAGGCCGGGTGGTCGGGCCAGGCGCGGGCCGAGACGACCACGCCGTCCACCACCGCCTCGCCCTCCACGAACTCGGCGCCCGCCGCCTTGATGTCCGGGGCGAGCGCGGGGTAGGCGGAGGTACGGCGGCCGTCGAGCACCCCGGCGGCGGCGGTGATCAGCGGGCCGTGGCAGATCTGCGCGACGGGCTTGTCCCCGGCGAAGAAGTGCCGGGCGATCCGCTGCACGTCCGGGTCGTTGCGCAGGTACTCGGGCGCGCGGCCGCCGGGGATCACCAGGGCGACGTAGTCGGCCGGGTCGACGTCGGCGAAGGCGAGGTCGGCGGGCCAGGTGTACCCGGGCTTCTCCGTGTAGGTGTCGTAGCCGTCCACGAAGTCGTGCACCACGAACTGCAGGCGCTTCTTGGTCGGGGCGGCGATGTCGACCTGGTAGCCCTCCTCGCGCAACCGCTGGTACGGGTAGAACACCTCCAACGACTCGGCGGCGTCCCCGGTGACGAGCAGGATCTTCGATGTCATCGCCGACATCCCTCCACGTGATCGAACCTCGGTCCTGGTACGGGCCCGGGCGCGGTGGCCGCCGCACCCGGGCCCGCACCAACCTCCCGTACCGGCCGCGCCGTTGGCAACAGGGCGCACCAGGCGTACAGCGGCGCACCACCCGGCGCGCGCGCCGGTCGCAGGCCGTGCGCGCCGAGGGCGAGGGCGGGTAGGGCCGGGGGCGGGGGTGGGTGGGGCGCCCGGCTGTGGGGAGGTTGCGGGCGAGGCCTAGACTCTCGTGCTGCCTGCCCACCGACCGTCCACGACCCGTCCACCGGCCGTCCACCGGCCGCGGCCGGAACCGCCCCGGAGGAGCTCATGACCGACCGCACGACCTACCTCGTTCTCCCCGGGTACCAGAGTTCGGGCCCGGAGCACTGGCAGACCCGCTGGGAGGCCGCCGACCCGGAGGCCTTCCGCCGGGTCGAGCAGGCCGACTGGGACCACCCGGACCGGGCGGACTGGGTGGCGCGGGTGGACGCGGCGGTGGCCGCGGCCGCCGCCGACGGGCCGGTGGTGCTGGTGGCGCACAGCCTGGGCTGCGTCACCGCCGCCGACTGGGCGGCCGGTGCGTCCGCCGAGCGGACCGCCGCCGTGCGGGGCGCGCTGCTGGTCGCCCCCGCCGACGTGGACAACGCCGACGTGCCGGAGGTGTCGGGCTTCCGGCCGGTGACGCTGGAGCGCCTCCCGTTCCCGACCGTCGTGGTCTCCTCCACCGACGACCCGTGGATCACCCCGGAGCGGGCCCGGGAGTTCGCCCGGGCCTGGGGCTCCCGTTACGTCGAGCCGGGCGCGTACGGGCACCTCAACGCGGACTCCGGGCTGGGCGACTGGCCGGAGGGCCGGAAACTCCTCATGGAGCTGTGAGCAGATGACCGGGGGGACGATGGACGAGTGGACGGA
Source organism: Kitasatospora sp. NPDC059827 (assembly GCF_042731675.1). Lineage (NCBI taxonomy): Bacteria > Bacillati > Actinomycetota > Actinomycetes > Kitasatosporales > Streptomycetaceae > Kitasatospora > Kitasatospora sp. NPDC059827. The sequence continues at coordinate 1,619 of NZ_JBHWIV010000099.1, forward strand.
GCGGTACCGGCGCCGCCGGTCGCCACGGGCCAGGCGGCTGCTGGCCCGACTGCTGCTCGCCGCGGGGGCGGCGGCCGTCCTGCTGTACACCGAGGGCCAGTGGGAGAGCCGCTCGGGCGGACTGATGCTGGTCGCCGACCTGCTGAACCGGCCGGAGCTGATGCTCGGCGGCGCGCTCGGCGCGCTGATCGCGGCCGCCTGGCTGAGCGACCGCCGCACCGCCGTACGGGCCGCCACCCGGGCGGTCACGGTGACCGCCGGGGTGGTGTTCCTGCTCGGCGTGCTGGCCGCGCACAAGGTGTCGGCGGCCGAGAGCCGCAGCCGGGAGGACGCGCCGGCCGGTGCGGAGCGCTCGCTGGTGGTGGTGCACCGCTCGTACGACTCCGGGCCGCAGGCCGGTGAGCACTGGCAGGTGCTGCTGGAGAGCGGGCAGGGCTGGTCGGCCCGGCGCTGGCTGCTGGCGGACGTCGGCGGCGGCCCGGACGACGCCCGGCTGGTGACGGCGAGTTGGACGGGGCGCACCCGGATCACCGTGGTCACCGACTCCTACCGGCGGGTGTTCAACCTCGACCAGGACACCGGCGAGCCGGTCGAGGCACGGTAGCGCCGACTTCGGCGGGAGGCGTCAGCGCAGCCCGAGCGCGTGGGCGGTGAGCGCCAGCAGGGCCGCGTTGCCCGCCGCGCCGAGCGCGGTGGCGGACAGGAAGCGGGCCGCCGTGCCGTCCGGGAACGGGTTGACGGCCATCGAGAGCAGGAACCCCGGCATCGTCCACACCACCGCCGTCCACTGCCGGACGGCGTTGGCCGCGCTCACCCCGCCGCGCAGTTCACGGGCGGCGGCGACGGCGATCACCAGGTAACCGGCCAGGTAGCCGATCGAGGGCCAGAGGACGGCGGGGACGCCGAGGAAGCTGTGCGGCATGGCGCCCATCGTCCGCCGACGGGCCGCGGCCCCGCACGAGTACGGGTACTCATGCGGGGCCGCGGGCGTCAGGAGGCCGGGAAGGGCAGGCGGGCAGGAAGGGCAGGAGGGCAGGGCGCCGGGGCCTCACTGGTCCGAAGGGTCCTGGGAGTCCGGCGGGGTGGTGGGGGCCGAGCGGCCGGTCGTGCCGCCGTCCGACGGGGAGTTGCCGCGCGGGCGGCCGGTCGAGCCCGGGCCGGGCGCCCCCGTGCAGGTCGCCGAGGACGGCGAGCCGGTGGGGGTGCCGCACCCGGGGGTCGGGCGGACCGGGTCCGGGATGTGGACCGTGGTGAAGTCCTGCTCGGGCATGGACCGCACGGCGTCGCTCATGGCCTGCTGCCAGATCGGCCCCGGGCCGGTCGCCCCGAACACCTCGGGCTGGTACTGGCCGCCGATCCGGATGTTGCGCATCGGCACCTTGACGCCCGGGCTGCCCAGCCAGACCGAGCCGGCCAGGTTGCCGGTGTAGCCGGTGAACCAGGCCGACTTCTTCTCGTCCGTGGTGCCGGTCTTGCCCGCGATCTGGCGGTCGTCGTCCAGCCGGAGGTCCCGCGCGGTGCCGCCCTTCTCGGTCACTCCGAGCAGCACGCTGTTGATCACGTCGGCGGTGTCCGGGGACATCACCTGGTCGCAGCGGGCCGGGGCCACCGGCACGTCCTTGCCGGCCACCGTGGTGATCCGGTTGATCGCCACCGGCGCGCAGTAGGAGCCCCGGGCGGCGAAGGTCGCGTAGACGTTGGCCATGGTCAGCGGGCTGACCTCCTGGGTGCCCAGGCCGAGGGCGGGCACCTCCTGCAACGGGTCGCCGCTCGCCTTGCCGGTCACGCCCAGCTTGTTGGCCATCTGCTTGACGGCGCAGAGCCCGATCTCCTGCTCCATCTGCACGAAGTAGGTGTTGACCGAGAGCGCCATCGCCTGCTTGAGCTGGTACGGCCCCTTCTCGCTCGGGCTCTCGTTGGGGATCGTCCCCTCCTTCTTGCCCTTGCTGAGGTTCTTCCAGGTGCCGTCGCAGGTCTTCATCGTCGGCCAGTCCATCCGGTTCGGCGAGTCGTACTGCTGGGTCGGCGACAGGCCGGCCTCCAGGGCGGCGGCGGCCACGATCGGCTTGAAGTTGGAGCCGGGCTGGAATCCGATGCCCCCGCCCATCGCCGCGTCCACGTTGAGGTTGACGACGGTCTGGTTCTTCTCCTTCGCCAGGCCGTACGGGCGGGTCTGGGCCATCGCCAGGATCTTGCCGGTGCCCGGCTCGACCATCGTCATCGCCGCCGAGACCGGGTCGGTGACGTACACCTTGGTGGAGACGGCGTTCTGCGCGGCGGCCTGCTTGTCCGGGTCCAGCGTGGTGTAGATGTTCAACCCGCCGGTGTCCCACAGCTTCTTGCGCTCGGCGGCGCTCTTGCCGTAGGCCGGGTCCTGCTTGACCACGTGGCGCACGTAGTCGCAGAAGAAGCCCATGCCGGCCTGGGCGGTGATGCAACCGTTCTGCGGTTCCTTGTAGTTGAGGCCCAGCGGGGCGGCCTTCGCCTCGGCCGCCTGCTGGACGGTGATGTGCTTGTTCTCCACCATCTTGTCGATGACGGTGTCCCGGCGCTTCTGCGCGGCCACCGGGTGCAGCTTCGGGTCGTACTGGGTGGGGTTCTGCACCAGCCCGGCGAGCATCGCCGCCTCGGGGAGGGTGAGGTCCTTGGCGTCCTTGCTGAAGTACCGCTGGGAGGCGGCCTGGATGCCGTACGCCTGGTGGCCGTAGAAGGTGATGTTCAGGTAGTTGGTGAGGATCTGCTCCTTGGAGAGGTCCTCCTCCAGCTTGATGGCGTACCGCAGTTCCTGGATCTTGCGGCCCAGGGTCTTGCGCTGCGCCTCGCGCACCGCCACCGGGTCGTCCCCGGCCATCTCGACGTTGACGTTCTTCACGTACTGCTGCGTGAGGGTGGAGGCGCCCTGCACCGCGGCGCCGCTCTCCGCGTTCTTGGTGATCGCCCGCAGCACGCCCTTGAGGTCGACGGCGCCGTGCTCGTAGAAGCGCGCGTCCTCGATGTCCACCTGGGCCTTGCGGATCAGCGGCGACATCTGCTCGGCGGTCAGGACGGTGCGGTCGCGCTCGTAGACCTTGGCGATCAGGCCGCCCTTGGCGTCGTAGATCTGGGTCGCCTGGGTGAGCGGCGGGGTCTTGAAGTCGTCGGGGATGCTCTCGAAGCCCTCGGCGCCGCTCTTGGCGCCCAGGCCCATCGCGCCCGCCCCCGGGAGGATCAGCCCCGCCAGCAGGACGCCGCCCAGCACGCTGGAGCCGAGGAAGGTGGCCGCATGGCGCAGGATTCCGAGCGGGGTCTCACGGCGCCTCGGGCGCGGGACCCAGGTGTCGCCCGGGTCCGGGGCAGGTATGCGGCTCTTCGGTGACATAGTTCGAACATTACGGCCGTGAATCCCCACCGTGGGGGGCCTGTTGGCGAACTATTGTCACAAAATCGCGACAGGTTCGACTCATGTGTGAGGGTCGAACGTGGGTACACGCAGAAGCAAGGGCCGTTCGTCCACGGCCCGTTGCTCCTCCCCCCTCGGCGTCAGTCGGCGGCCGGGCAGTACACGTCCTCGGCCGGGCGGCGGCCCGTCACCAGGAAGTCCGTCACCACCGCGTCGCCGCAGGCGTTCCCGTTCGCGAGGTAGACGTCGTGGCCGCCGGAGTCGACCGTCACCATCCGCGCCCGGTCGCCGAACGCCGCCCGCAGCTTGAGCGCACCGGAGTACGGGGTGGCCGGGTCGCGCAGGTTCTGCGCCAGCAGGACGTTCGCCGGGCCCCGGCCGGTCACCCGCACCGGCGGCTCGGCGGGCGCGAACGGCCAGAAGGCGCAGGGCATCACGTTCACCGGCATGCCCGCGGTGAGCGGCCGGGCGACCCGGTCGGCCGCCGTGTCCTTGGCGTAGGCCGCCGGGTCGGCGGGCCAGCGGACGTCGTTGCAGAGCGTGCCGACGGAGACCGCGAGGGTGTTCTGCACCGCCGCGTCGGGCGGCACCACCGGGGCGGGCAGCGGGCGGCGGCCGAGGCCCGCCAGCATCAGCCGGGCCAGGTCGGGGAACTTGGCGTCCGCGTACAGGCTGTTCAGCATGGACTCGCGCAGCACGTTGCCGCTCAGCTCGGCCGGGTTGGCGCCGGGCCAGGGCAGCGGGGCCGCGTCCAGCCGGGCGGCGAGGTCCAGGAACAGCGGGCGCACCTGCTCGGGGGTGTCCGCGACCCGGTCCGGGTTGTCCGGCGCCGAGGCCCACGCGGCGAAGTCGGGGAAGCGGTCCTCCGCGCCCTGGCCGAAGGCGGCCAGCCAGCCGCGGCCGACCTTCGACGGGTCCGGGTCGTCGTTGCTGTCCAGCACGATCCGGTCGGTGCGCCCGGGGAACATGGTGGCGTAGACGGCGCCCGCGTAGGTGCCGTACGAGGTGCCCCAGGCGGAGAGCTTGCGCTCGCCGAGGGCCTGGCGGATCCGGTCGATGTCGCGGGCCTCGTTGGCGGTGGAGATGCTGCGCAGCACCGGTCCCCCGTTGCGCGCACAGGTCTCGGCGACCCGGCGGGCGGTGGCCAGGTTGGTGTCGATCGAGCCGTCGGCGGCCGGCCGGGGGCGCAGCTTGACCATCGCCAGGTCGGAGTGGTCCAGACCGCAGCTGACCGGGGTGGAGCCGCCGACGCCGCGCGGGTCGAAGCCGACCAGGTCGTAGCGGTCCAGGACGGACTGCGGGAGGCGCCCGACGGCGCTCGTCGGGAGGCCGATCCCGGAACCGCCCGGCCCGCCGGGCACGGTCAGCAGCACACCGCGGCGCAGGCCCGGCTTGGCGGTGGCGATCCGGGAGACGGCGAGCGTGATCTGTCGGCCGTCCGGGTCGTTGTAGTCCAGGGGGACGGTGAGGTCGGCGCACTGCTGGCGGGGGTCGACCCGGCCCTGGCAGGTGGTCCAGTCGAGGCCGCCCGCGCCGGAGTGCTCCGGGACGGCGGCGGCAGCGGGAAGGGCGGTCAGCACGGTGACGGCCAGCGTGGCGAGGGTGGTACCGGTGAGCTTCGACATGCCCAAGAGTCTGCTGCGGCAGGGGAATCGGGCCCATGCCGCCAGCCGGTCGATCGGGGGTGGGGTAATCCCCCGACGGCGGACGGGGCCGCCCCGCACCTAGGCCTTGTCCGGCCGAGCGGCGGCGCGCCGACCGTTCGTGTCCTGCGGGGTGACGGCGGGCCGGACGCCGATGATTTCGGGTGCTGTGGAGGAGAACTGAGGAGGCGTGAGGTGACGGCAGGGAACCCGCACGACGGGAACGCGCTCGTGCACGAGCACGATCACGAGCACGAGGCGCAGCAGCACCGGCACGAGGGGCCCGCCGCGCCCGTGGGGCACGCCCACGGCCACGCCCACGGGCCTGCCGCGCCGGTCTCCGCCCGTCTGCGCACGGTGGTCGCGGCCGTGCTGATCCCGTTCGCGGTCGCCGTCGCCGTCGGCCTGGTGGTGCTCTGGCCGGGCGGGGTCCCGGCCCACCAGCACACCGGGGTCGGCTTCGACCAGCAGATCCGGCAGGGCCTGGTCACCCGGATCCAGGAACTGCCCTGCGCCGACCTCGGCCCCGCCGACCAGGGCACCACAGCACCCGGCGCCGCAGCACCCGGCCCCGCCGACCGGGGCACCTGCCGGCAGGAGACCGTCGAGGTCACCGACGGCCCGGACCGGGGCCGCACCTTCACGGTGGTCGTCCACCCGTCCGAGTCGCGGCGCTACGAGGTCGGCGAGCGGGTCGTCCTCACCTACGCGCCGAACGCCCCGGTGGAGCTGCGCTACAGCGTCGTCGACGTGGACCGGAACCTCCCGATGGGCGTGCTCGCCGGGCTGTTCGCCGTCGTCGTGGTGGTGATCGGCCGCTGGCGCGGGGTCGCCGCGCTGTTCGCGCTGGCGATCAGCTTCGCCGTGCTGTCGCTGTTCATCCTGCCCGCCATCCTCCGGGGTTCGGACCCGCTGCTGGTGGCGATCGTCGGCGCCAGCGCGATCATGCTGATCGCCCTCTACCTGTGCCACGGACTCTCCGCGCGCACCTCGGTGGCGGTGCTCGGAACCCTGGCGTCGCTGGTCCTGATCGGGGTGCTCAGCCTGCTCTTCGCCGCCTGGGCGCAGCTGACCGGCGACACCTCGGAGGAGACCGGGCTGGTCCACGGCCTCTACCCCGGCATCGAGATCCGCGGCCTGCTGCTCGCCGGGTTCGTGATCGGCTCGCTCGGCGTGCTGTTCGACGTGACGGTCACCCAGACCTCGGCGATCTGGGAACTGCACGAGGCCGACCCGACGATGGGCGCCGGCCGGCTGTACCGGACCGGCATGCGGATCGGCCGCGACCACATCGCCTCGACCGTCAACACCCTGGTGCTCGCCTACGCGGGGGCCGCCTTGCCGCTGCTCCTGCTGTTCTCCGTCGCGCACCGGACGCTGGTGTCGGTGGCCACCAGCGAACTGGTGGCCGAGGAGATCGCCCGCACCCTGGTCGGCAGCATCGGACTGGTCGCGGCGGTGCCGGTCACCACCGGGCTGGCCGCGCTGATCGCCGCCGCCGACCACCCCCGGACGGCGCCCGTGCCCGCCGGGCGGCACCGGCCCGCCTGACGCCCCGGCACCGGCGCCGGCCCGTCTGACGCCCCGGCGCGGGGCAGGCGGACGGGAGGTCAGAGGCCGAGCAGTCCCGGGTCCGAGGCGAGGGCGCGCAGCGGCTCGCGCGGGTCGGCGACCAGCCGGCGGGCCACCAGGTCGAGGATGCCGCCCACGCCGGTGACCTCCGCGGCGAGCACGCCGTCCTCGCGGGTCAGCCGCTGCACCACCTGGAAGGTCTTGCCCCCTCGCCAGACGAACGCGCAGCTGATCTCCACCGTGTCCCCGGCGCGCAGCTCCCGCAGGTACTTCACCGTGGTCTCCAGGACGACCGGGCCCACGCCCTTGGCCACCAGCTCGGCCTGGCGGATGCCGGCCGCGTGGAGGTACTCCCAGCGGGCGTGCTCGGCGTACTGCAGGTAGACGGCCTGGTTCAGGTGGCCCTGGGTGTCGGTCTCGTACCCGCGTACGGTGACCCGTGTGGTGAAGTCCTGATCGGTCATGCCCGCACGGTACTCCGGTGGGACGGGCGGGACGGCGTAACGTCCGTCACCCGCCGGGGACTACGGCAGGGTGAGGATCCGCGGACCGTCCTCGGTGACGGCGACGGTGTGCTCGATGTGCGCGGCCCGGCTGCCGTCGGTGGTGCGCAGGGTCCAGCCGTCCGGGTCGGTGTCGTAGTCGTCGCGGCCGCCGGCCGTCAGCATCGGCTCGATGGCCAGCACCAGGCCCGGGCGCAGCGGGTAACCGCGGCCGGGGCGGCCCTCGTTGGGGACGTGCGGGTCCTCGTGCATCCGGCGGCCGATGCCGTGGCCGCCGTAGCCGTCGAGCAGCCCGTACCGTCCGGAGCGGGCCACCGAGCCGACGGCGTGGGCGATGTCGCCGATCCGGTTGCCGACCACGGCGGCGGCGATCCCGGCCTCCAGGGCGCGCCGGGTGGCGTCGATCAGCTCGGCGTCCTCGGGCCGGGCGGGGCCGACGGTGAAGCTGACGGCGGAGTCGCCGCACCAGCCGTCCAGGACGGCCCCGCAGTCGATGCTCACCAGGTCGCCGTCGCGCAGCCGGTAGCCGTCCGGGACGCCGTGCACGACCGCGTCGTTCACCGAGGCGCAGATGACGGCGGGGAAGGGCACCGGCGCGAAGGCGGGCCGGTACCCGAGGAAGGGCGAGGTCGCCCCGGCGGCCGTGAGCACCCCCCGCGCCGCCTCGTCCAGCTCCAGCAGGCTCACGCCCGCCGCCGCCTCCCGCTGCACGGCCGCCAGCGCGTTGGCGACCACCCGCCCGGCCTCGCGCATCGCGTCGAGGGCGGCGTCCGACTTGAGTTCGACCATGGTGAACCTCTCCCCTGGATCCAATTCTTATACCGGTATTTGTATCACGGTTCCCCGGAGGGGGCGGGCGCCCTACACTCGACGGCATGGTGAGGACTCCGCTGACCCCGTGGGAGCGCGAGCGTGGGGAGCGCTTCGGGGCGCTGCTGCGCGAGGCGCGTGGCGAGCGCAGCATGGTCGAGGTGGCGGCGGTGGCCGGTGTCTCGGCGGAGACGCTGCGCAAGATCGAGACCGGGCGGGCGCCGACGCCGTCGTTCTTCACCATCGCGGCGCTGGCGTTCGCGCTGGACCTGTCGCTGGACGAGCTGGCGGGCGCCTGCGCGCTGCCCGAGGACGACACCGCCCTCTCCGCGTAGGACGGGCCCGGAACGGGGGACGGCCCGCCGGGCGCGGGGTGCGCCGGGCGGGCCGTCGTTCGCGGAGGGTGGTCAGCCGACCGAGCTGTTGTAGCTCTCGATCGCGGACTGGAGCTCCTTGGCCGCGTCGGCGAGCGCCTGCTGGGCGGTCTTGCTGCCGGCCACGGTCTGCTCGATGGCCGTCTCCACGCCCTTGCGGGCCTGCGGCATCACGCCGAGCAGGCAGCCGGCGGTGGCCGGGGTCGGCTTGGTGGCCTTCAACTGGTCGATGGCCGTCTGGAACTGCGGGTACTTGCCGACCCACTCCTTGTCCTTGGGGTCGTCCAGGGACTTCTTGTTGACCGGGAAGTAGCCGGTGCCGGTGTGCCACACGGCCTGCTGCTCGGGGCTGGTGGCGAACTTCTCGAACTCCCAGGCGGCCCGCTTCTCGGCGTCCGAGTGGCCGGGGCCGCTGATCCACAGCGAGGCGCCGCCGATCGCCGGGCCGCCCTGGTCGGCGGCCGTCACCTTCGGGAAGGGCGCGGTGCCGACGCCGAACTTGGCGGCCTCGGTGTAGCCGCGCAGCACGCCGGTGGACTCCAGGTGCATGGCGACCGTGCCGGACTTGAAAGCGGCCTGGGCGTCGTCGGTGACCCGGCCCGTGTTGGCCGCGTAGCCGCCCTTGACGAGGTCGGCCCACCACTGGACGATCTGCGCGCCCTGGGCGGAGTCGAACACGACCTTGCCCGCCTTGTTGCTGCGGCCGTTGTCGTTGTCGCAGTACATGGTGCCGGACTCGGCGAGCAGCTCCTCGACGAACCAGCCGTAGATGGCCGCGCCGAAGCCGTAGCGGACGGTCTTGCCGTCGGCGTCCTTCTTGGTCAGCTTCTTGGCCAGGTCGCCGAGCTCGTTGAGGTCCTTCGGCGGCTGCGCCGGGTCGAGGCCGGCCTCCTTGAAGGCGTCGGTGTTCAGGTAGAGCAGCGGCATCGAGGAGTTGAACGGCATCGAGACCAGCTTGCCGTTGGCCGAGTAGTAGTTGCGGATGTTGGGGTCGAGGTCGTCCAGCGAGTAGCCGTCCTTGTCCGCGAAGGCCTGGGCGGGGACGGTCTGCTTGGAGTCGATCATGAACCGGGTGCCGATGTCGTAGACCTGCACCAGGGCGGGGGTGCCCTTCTGCTGCACCGCGGCCTTGTACTTGGTGACCAGCTCGTCGTACTTGCCCTGGAACTGCGCCTTGACCTCGATCTTGCCCTGGTGGGCCGCGTTGAAGTCCTTCACCAGGCCGTTCAGCACGTCGGCGTTCTTGCCGGTCATCGAGTGCCAGAACTCGACGGTGGTGACGCCGGAGGCCTGGTCGAGCGCCTGGGCACCGGGCGCCCCGGCATCGGCGGAACCGCCCGAGCCGGCGTCCGAGCCGCTGGAGCTGCAGGCGGTCAGGGACAGGCCGGCCACCAGCAGGGCCGCGAGCGCGCGTGCACTCTTCTTCACGAGGGTTTCTCTTTCTTTGAAGCGGAAGCGGAACGGACGGTCCGGTACGGCGCGGCTCAGCGGACGGCGCCCGCGGTGAGGCCGCGGACGATGAAGCGCTGGCCGAAGACCACCAGGGCGAGGGTGGGCAGCAGGGAGAGCACCACGCCGGCCAGGATCAGGCCGGGGTCGGCCATCTCGGCGTCGCGCAGCGAGGTGAGGCCGATCTGCAGGGTCTGCATCTCGGCGGTGCGGGTGATGATGAGCGGCCAGAAGTACTGGTTCCAGGCCGACAGGAAGACGTAGATCGACAGCGCGGCCAGGGCCGGCTTGTTGAGCGGCACGACGATCCGCCACAGGAACCGCCAGTGCCCGGCGCCGTCGATCCGCGCCGCGTCGCGCAGTTCGCCGGGCAGTTGGCGGAAGGCCTGGCGCAGCATGAAGGTGCCGAAGCCGGAGGCGAGGAACGGCAGCACCAGGCCGAAGTAGGTGTTGCCGAGGCCCCAGCCCGACAGCGTCAGGTAGTTGGGGATGATGATGGCCTCCCAGGGGACCATCAGCGTCGCCAGGAACAGCCCGAACACCGCGGCCCGCGCCTTCATCGGCAGGAAGACGAAGGCATACGCGGCCAGGATCGAGGTGACCAGCTGGGCGAGGGTGATGGCGGTGGCGGTGATCGCCGAGTTGGCGTACTGCCGGAACAGCGGGATGGTGTCCACCGCGCCGGAGAAGTTCCGGCCGGTCACCGCGTGGGGCACCAACGCGGGTGGGTAGGAGGAGAGTTCGGACGGCTCCATGAAGGCGCCGACCACCGCGTAGTACACCGGGAAGGCCACCGTGACCACGGCGACGGCGAGCAGCAGGTAGACGGCGGCGCGGCCCAGCAGGTCGCGCGGGGAGCGTCCGGCGAGGGGGCGGACCCGCGGGCGGGGCGGATCGACCCGGACCTCGGACTCGGTGACGACCGTGCTCATGCGTAGTGCACCTTCCGCTCCAGGACGCCGAACTGGACGGCCGTGCAGGCGAGGACGACCAGCAGCAGCACCACGGCCTGGGCGCTCGCCGTGCCGAAGTCGCTGGAGCCGTAGGCGAAGGCCTTCTCGTAGACGGAGTAGACCAGGGTCCGGGTGGAGCCGTCCGGCCCGCCCTTGGTGAGGATGTGGATCTGGCCGAAACTCTGCAGTGCGTGGACGGTGGAGACCACCGTCAGGAAGAACAGGTTCGGGCCGAGCATCGGGACGGTGATCGAGCGGGCCAGCCGCAGGCCGGAGGCGCCGTCGATCCGGGCCGCCTCGACGACCTCGCCGGGGATCGAGCCGATGCCCGCCGAGAGCACCAGCACGTTGTAGCCGAGGTTCATCCAGACCGTGGTCAGGGCCACCGAGAACAGTGCGTACCGGGATTCGGTCAACCAGCCGACCGGCCCAAGGCCGAGGTGCGACAGCAGGCCGTTCAGCACCCCGCTGGCCGGGTTGTAGAACACCGCGAAGACCACCGAGGCGCTGGCCACCGAGAAGGCGAAGGGCAGCGCGAAGGCGGAGCGCAACAGCCGTACGCCCCGGATCCGGTTCTCCAGCAGCAGCACCAGCACCAGCGCTCCGAGCACCCCGGGCACCACGGTGAGCAGGGTGAACAGCGCGGTGGTGACCAGCGTCCGGCCGAAGTCGGCGGAGGCCAGCAGGTCGGTGTAGTGCTTGAACCCGACGTAGCGGGAGGGCGCGCCGAAGAGGTCGTTGGCGTGCCCGCTGAGGTAGATCGTCCGTCCCAGCGGATAGCCGATGAACAGGACGAAGACCACCAGGGAGGGCAGCAGGAAGGCCCAGGCGAGCCCGTGCTCGCCCCATCGGCTTCGACGGCCCGCGAGGGGCACGGGGTGCGGTGCGGTCGGCATCGGTGGCACGTCCGCCTTTCGTGTGTTGGTTCCGGCCGAAACCGTGTCCTGCCCGAACGACGGCGCGGGAACCCCGCGGTGATCAACCGGTGTCCCCGGGATTACGCGTTCGCGTCAGATTTCGGCCGGTCGTGCGCGCAACAGCCGCTCCAGAAACGCCGAACGGCTCCGACGGCCCCTTGGTGAAGGGGTCGTCGGAGCCGTCACGGGCGGGCTCAGGCGGTGACGCCGCCGTCCAGCACCAGGTCGGCGCCGACGGTGTAGCCCGCCTCGTCCGACGCCAGGTACAGCACGGCGGCGGCGATCTCGGCGACCGCGCCGGCCCGGCCGACCGGGACCTCGGCCTTCATCCGGTCGCTCTTGGCGGTGTCGCTCTCGCCGGGGCGGGTCGACATCGGGGTGTCCACCGGGCCCGGGCTGACGGTGTTGATCCGCACGCCCTCGCCGATGTGGTCACGGGCGGCGGAGCGGGTGAGCGCGGTGACGGCGGCCTTGCTGGCGTTGTAGGCGCCCGCGCCGTCGGCCCGCTTGTGGACGCCCAGGTTGGACGAGACGTTGACGATGGCCCCGCCGCCGTGGGCCCGCATGTGGCCGATCTGGTGTTTCATCGCCAGCAGGGTGCCGGTCACGTTGACCTCGAAGACCCAGCGGAACTGGTCCTCGTCGATGTCGGCGACCGGACCGGCCGCGCCGAACACCCCGGCGTTGTTGACGGCGACGTCCAGTCCGCCGAACTGCTCGACGACCTCCCGGACCAGCCGGGCGGCGTCCTCGCTGTTCGTCACATCGCCGGTCAGCGCGACGGCCTTGCCGCCGGCCCGCTCGATCAGCTCGACGGTCTCGGCCAGCGGGCCGAGGCTGCGCCCGGCGACCGCGACCCGGGCGCCCTCCCCGGCGAAGGCGAGCGCGATCCCCCGCCCGATACCGCTGCCGCCGCCGGTGATGAGGACGGACTTGTCGGCGAAACGCGTGCTCATGAGCTGAACTCCTTGGTCCGAGTGGTGCATTCAGGTGTGTGGGTGGTGCTCTGGGCGATGGTCGTGATGGTGGTCTCGGCGATGGCCTCGCTGGTGGCCTCGGTGGCACCGCCCCGGGGCAGGACCGCGACCGCGACGGCGGTCAGGGCCAGCCCGGCGGCGGCCGCGGCGAAGGCCGCCGCGTAGCCGCCGACGACGGTCGGGCGGGTGGCGGCGAGGGCCATCAGGGCGGCCAGCCCGGCGGTGGGGCCGAGCTCCATGGCGGTGTTGAGGACACCCGCCGCCAGGCCGGTGCGTTCGGGTGCCACGCCGCCGGTGGCGAGCACGGCCGCCCCGGCGAAGGACGCGGCGGCACCGGCGGGCAGCAGGAGCAGTCCGGGCAGCAACCCGGTGGGGTAGCCGCTGGCGGGGTCGAGCCCGGCCAGCAGGGCGAGCCCGGCCGCCTCCAGGGCGAGGCCCCCGGCGGTGACCGGCACCGGACCGTACCGGGCGATCAACGGCCCGGCCAGCCGCCCGGACAGCAGCAGGGCGACCGCGTACGGCACGAACGCGGCGGAGGTGTCGGCCGCGCTCCAGCCGCGCAGTTGCTGGAGGTAGAGCGAGAGCAGCACGAAGGCCAGGGCGGTGCCCGCGGAGGTCGCCATCACGGTGACCAGGGCGGTGGCCCGGCGGCGGTCGGCGAGGAAGCCGGGCGGCAGCAGCGGGTCGGCGGTGCGGCGTTCGGCGGCGGCGAAGGCGAGCAGCAGGAGCACGCCGACGGCGAACGGTGCGAGCACGCCGGGGCTGCTCCAGCCGTGCTCGGTGGACGCCACCAGGGCGTAACTCGCCGCGCAGACACCGGTGGTGGCGAGGAGCGCGCCGCGCAGGTCCAGTGTCGGGCGGCGGCGCGTGGGGGCGGGTTCACGGTCGGGGTCGGGGCCGGATGCCGGGACGGGGGCGGGTACGGGCTCGGGCAGGGTGCCGGAGCGGAGCAGGCCGACCAGCGCGACCGCGACGGGCACCGCGAACAGCCAGCGCCAGGAGACCACGGCGCTGACCGGGCCCGACACCACGCTGCCGGCCGTCGCGCCGAGCACCGAGAGTCCGCCCCAGGTGGCCATCGCCCGCCGGTAGGCGGCGGGTTCGGGGTACAGCCGGCGGACCACGGCGACCGCCGCCGGGGCGGTGAGGGCCGCGCCCGCGCCCTGGACGAAGCGGCTCGCCAGCAGGACGGGGTAGTCCGGTGCGAGGGCGCAGGCGACCGAGGCGGCGGCGAGCAGCGCCAGGCCCCAGCGGAGCACCGGACGACCGCCGTGACGGTCCGTCAGTCGCCCGCCGAGCAGCAGCAGGGCGGCGAAGGAGAGGCCGTACGCGGCGCTGAGCAGCAGGACGTCGGACGGGCCGAGCCCGAGCTCCCGGGCGACCAGGGGCAGCGGAACGGTGAGGATCATGATCGTGAAGATCAGCACTGCCTGGACGACACCGAGCAGCGCGAAGCTCCCCCGCGCCGTCGTGGTGACACTCATGGATTCCCCCCACACCAAATTTTTTAGAACGTTCGGTCCAGAATCAAGACAGCAAAAGACGGCGGAAGACGGCAAAGTACGACGGAAGGCGGCGCAGGACGCCGGGCCGACCGAGCCGGAGGCACCCCCGTCGGCCTCCGGTCCGGACCGGCGCTCAGTCCAGCAGCGTCAGCGCCTGCTCGGCGGCGTCGCGCACCCGGGGCCCGCCCTCGGCGGTCTTGCCCACCACCCGGATCCCCTGCAGCAGCACCACCAGCATCCGGGCCAGCGCCCGCGGCTCCCGCCCGGCGGGCAGTTCGCCCTGGGCCCCGGCGCGCAGCAGGGCGGCGGTCAGCGCCGTCTCCAAGTGGTCGTAGCTGACCTCCACCCGGCGGGCCGCCGCCTCGTCGTGCGGGGCGAGTTCGACGGCCGTGTTGGTGATGAAGCAGCCGCGCCTGCGGTCCTCGCCCCCCATTCCCGCGTATCGGCGCACCAGGGCACGGACGGCCGGCAGCACCGGTCCGGGCTGGGACAGCTCGGCCAGCAGGCCGGGGTCGTGCTGTTCGTTGTAGCGCTCCAGCGCGCGCAGGTAGAGCTCGTGCTTGCTGCCGAAGGTCGCGTAGATGCTGGCCCGGGCGATGCCCAGCCCTTCGACCAGGTCGGCCATCGAGGTGGCCTCGTAGCCGCGCTGCCAGAACAGTTCGAGAGCTGCCTGGAGCGCCGTGTCCGGGTCGAATTCCTTGGTCCGCGCCATGAACGGAACAGTAGCCCTTTCGAGACCGCTCGGTCAAGAAAGGGTGAGGAGTGGTCCAGACCGTTATCTGACGGAGCATTGCCAAGTGGACTAGACCAAGCCTACCCTTACCGCCCCATCCCTCCTTCTCCCCCACACCCGCAGGAGGCGTTCCGGCATGCCCGCACACATCCCCCCGAACCCCCGGCAGGCCGTCGAGGCCGCGCGACCGTTCGTCCTGACGGTCTTCCGGATCGTCGTCGGCCTGCTCTTCGCCTGCCACGGCGCCGCCGCGCTCTTCGGCGTCCTCGGCGGCGCCAAGGGCGGCGGCAGCATCCCGCCCGGCCAGTGGCCCGGCTGGTGGGCCGCACTGATCCAACTCATCGGCGGTGTCCTGGTGTTGCTCGGTAGCGGCACCAGGACGGCCGCACTGCTCTGCTCCGGCTCGATGGCCTACGCCTACTTCACCGTCCACCAGGAGAACGCCCTGCTGCCGCTGCAGAACGGCGGTGAGGCCTCGGTGATGTTCTGCTGGGCCTTCCTGGCCATCGCGGTGCTCGGCTCCGGCCCGTACTCCCTCGACCGGCTGCTCGCCGCCCGCCGGCCGGCCGCCGAGTCCAGCCCCCAACCCACCTCGACCGGCTGAGCCTCAGCCCTCCGCGAGGTACCGCTCGACCGCGGCGACCTTGGCGGTGAGGCCGTCGGTGACCCCGGCCCGGTCGTCGATCTTGATGACCGTGCTCACCCGGTCGCTGTGGGCCTTCACCGCCTCGATCGCCGCCCTGATCACCGGCATCACCTCGTCCCACTCCCCCTCGATGCTGGTGAACATCGCGTCCGTCCGGTTCGGCAGCCCGCTCGCCCGCACCACCCGCACGGCCGCGGCCACCGCCTCCCCCACGTCCTCGCCGATCCCCAGCGGGGTCACCGAAAAAGCTGCGATCACGGTCTGCACTCCTTGCCGTCCGACGACACCTGGTCGCGGGGGGGGGGGCCCCCCGGCCCGGCCCCCCCCACCAGGGACGCCCGCGGACCCACCGCCCCCCCCGG
>NZ_JBHWIV010000099.1:17451-30202 GCF_042731675.1 Kitasatospora sp. NPDC059827
CAAAAATCGTTGTATAACGGTATTCCAACCTTGGCCGCCCCACCACACTGGGCGGCGCCCCCCCCCCCCCCGGGCCGCGACCAGGCTAACCGGAGCCGCCGGACACCCACCGGCTCGCCGGAGGGACGACTCCCCCGCGTCGGCTTCCACATTCTGTTGAAGTCCCCTTGACGCCCCGCCGGGCCCGACCCTACCGTGTTTCCACATACAGAAACCGTTCTTCCGTATGGTGGAATTCAGGAGATGAGCCCTCCGAGCCACTGCGGGCCGACGCAGGAGAGACCCGATGCCTCGTATGACAGCCGCCCGCGCGGCCGTGGAGATCCTCAAGCTCGAAGGCGTCGACGTCGCCTTCGGTGTCCCGGGTGCCGCCATCAACCCCTTCTACGCCGCCCTCAAGGCCTCCGGCGGGATCAGGCACACCCTGGCCCGGCACGTCGAGGGCGCCTCGCACATGGCCGAGGGCTACACCCGCGCCAAGGCCGGGAACATCGGCGTGTGCATCGGCACCTCGGGCCCGGCCGGCACCGACATGATCACCGGCCTGTACTCGGCGATCGCCGACTCCATCCCGATCCTGTGCATCACCGGCCAGGCCCCGGTCGCCCGCCTCCACAAGGAGGACTTCCAGGCCGTCGACATCGCCTCGATCGCCAAGCCGGTCACCAAGGCCGCCACCACCGTCCTGGAGGCCGCACAGGTCCCCGGCGTGTTCCAGCAGGCCTTCCACCTGATGCGCTCCGGCCGCCCCGGCCCGGTCCTGATCGACCTGCCGATCGACGTCCAGCTGACCGAGATCGACTTCGACCCGGAGGCCTACCAGCCGCTGCCGGTCTACAAGCCGACCGCCAACCGGATCCAGATCGAGAAGGCCATCGCGCTGCTCCAGGAGTCCGAGCGCCCGCTGATCGTGGCCGGCGGCGGCGTCATCAACGCCGACGCGGCCGACCTGCTGCTGGAGTTCGCCGAGCTGACCGGCGTCCCGGTCATCCCGACCCTGATGGGCTGGGGCATCGTCCCGGACGACCACGAGCTGAACGCCGGCATGGTCGGCCTGCAGACCTCGCACCGCTACGGCAACGAGAACTTCCTCGCCTCCGACTTCGTCCTCGGCATCGGCAACCGCTGGGCCAACCGCCACACCGGCGGCCTGGACGTCTACACCGCGGGCCGCAAGTTCGTCCACGTCGACGTCGAGCCCACCCAGATCGGCAAGATCTTCGCCCCCACCCTCGGCATCGCCTCCGACGCCAAGGCCGCGCTGGAGCTGTTCGTCCAGGTCGCCAAGGAGCTCAAGGCCGCCGGCACCCTCAAGGACCGCAGCACCTGGGCCGCCTCCACCCAGGAGCGCAAGGCGCAGCTCCAGCGCCGCACCCACTTCGACAACGTGCCGCTCAAGCCGCAGCGCGTCTACGAGGAGATGAACCGGGCCTTCGGACCGGAGACCCGCTACGTCACCACCATCGGCCTGTCCCAGATCGCCGGCGCGCAGATGCTGCACGTCTACAAGCCGCGGCACTGGATCAACTGCGGCCAGGCCGGGCCGCTGGGCTGGACCATCCCGGCCGCGCTGGGCGTCGCCACCGCCGACCCCGAGGGCCAGATCGTCGCGCTCTCCGGCGACTACGACTTCCAGTTCATGGTCGAGGAGCTGGCGGTCGGCGCCCAGCACCGGATCCCGTACGTCCACGTCCTGGTGAACAACTCCTACCTCGGCCTGATCCGCCAGGCGCAGCGGGGCTTCGACATCGACTTCCAGGTCAAGCTGGAGTTCGAGAACATCAACGCGCCGGAGCTGGGCGTCTACGGCGTCGACCACGTCAAGGTCGCCGAGGGCCTGGGCTGCAAGGCGATCCGGGTCACCGAGCCGGAGGGCCTGCTGCCGGCCTTCGAGGAGGCCAAGAAGCTGGCCGCCGAGTTCCGCGTCCCGGTCGTGGTCGAGGCGATCCTGGAGCGGGTCACCAACATCTCGATGTCCGCCGCCGACATCGACAAGGTCAACGAGTTCGAGGAGCTGGCCACGCTCCCCGAGCACGCGCCGACCGCGATCAAGCCGCTGGCGCTCTGAGAACACCGCCCGGTGGGGGCGTACGAGCCGCTCCGTACGCCCCTGCCAGGCGGAACACCGGCGGGGCCGGCGCGGTTGAGCTGTCCGGGGCCGCTAGCGTGTGCCCGGGCGAGACCCCCGCTGCCGACCTGCCGAAAGGACCACCACCGTGAGCCTGTACGACATCCCGCTGCACACCCTGTCCGGCGAGCCCGCCTCGCTGGGCGACTTCAAGGGCAAGGCGCTGCTGATCGTCAACGTCGCCTCCAAGTGCGGGCTGACCCCGCAGTACACCGGCCTGGAGAACCTCCAGAAGCGGTACGCCGAGCGCGGGTTCACCGTGCTGGGCTTCCCGTGCAACCAGTTCGCCGGGCAGGAGCCGGGCAGCGCCGAGTCCATCCAGAGCTTCTGCTCCACCACCTACGGCGTGACCTTCCCGCTGTTCGAGAAGATCGACGTCAACGGCGACGACCGGCACCCGCTCTACCAGCAGCTGACCCAGGTCGCCGACGCCGAGGGCGCGGCCGGTGACGTCAGCTGGAACTTCGAGAAGTTCCTGATCTCGCCGGACGGCAGCGTCGCCGCCCGGATCCGGCCGCGGACCGAGCCGGAGTCGGCCGAGCTGATCGCCGCGATCGAGGCCGTGCTGCCGGCCTGACGCCGCCCGTCCAGGACAAGGGCCGCCTCCGGGCGGCCCTTTCCCTTTACAGCAACAGCCGCGTACCGGGCGGGAGTTCGCCCGACCGGGCGGCGTCGCGCAGGTGCTCCAGGAGGGTGGCGCGCAGGGCCTCGGCGGCCCGGGTGAGCGGCACCTCGTGGCCGTGCGCGACGGCGATGGTGCGGCCCAGCCCCGGCCCGGCGAAGGGTGTGACGGCCAGCCCCGAGCGGGCCGCCACCATGCCGGGCACCACGGCCGGTCCGAGCCCGGCCCGGACGAAGCCCAGCACCGCGTCCATCTCACCGCCCTCGACCGCGAACTCCGGCTCGAAGCCCGCCGCCCGGCAGGCCGCCAGGGCCGCCTCCCGCACGTCGTAGCCCTCCCGGAACATCACCAGCGGCCGCCCGTCCAACTCGGCCACCCGCACGGTGCGCCGGGGGCGCTGGAGGCCGCCCGGCGGCTCGGCCGAGACCAGCACCAGCGCCTCGTGCAGCAGCTCGGTGACGGCCAGGGCGGGCGCCGCCTCCCCGCTGGTCGGGGTGATGATCAGCGCGAGGTCCAGCTCCCCCGCCGCCAGCCAGCGCACCAGGTCGCGCGAGCCGCCCTCGCGCACCCCGAGCGCGACGCCCGGGTAGCGGTCCCGGAACACCCGCAGCACGTCCGGCACCAGGCTGGTACACAGGCTCGGCGGCGCGCCCAGCCGGACCCGCCCGCGGCGCAGCTGCACCGTCTCCTGGACGGCCAGGCGCGCGCTCTCGGTGTCCGCGAGGATCCGGCGCGCGAGCGGCAGCAGGGCGTCCCCGGCGTCGGTGAGGGCGATGTTGCCCCGGGTGCGGTGGAACAGTTCGGCCCCCAACTCCCGTTCCAGCGAACGGATCTGCTGGGAGAGCGAGGGCTGGGCGACGTGCTCGGCCTCGGCGGCCCGGGTGAAGTGCCGGGTCTCGGCGACGGCCAGGAAGTAGCGGAGTTGCTGGAGCTGCACACCAACCAGGTTAAGCCGCGACGATAGGCCCTGGCTATCGTCACCAGCCGCAGCATGTCTTGGACGCACCCTGGCCGCCGTCCCTACCGTTGCTGCCATGACAACCGCGACTCGGACGGCCCGGCATCCGTCCACCCTGGTGACCCTGTGGCGGTCGACCGTCGGCAAGAAGGCGGTCATGGCCGTCACCGGACTGGCGATGCTGCTGTACCTGGTCGCGCACATGCTGGGCAACCTCAAGGTCTTCTTCGGACCCGACGACATCAACGGCTACGCGGCCTGGCTGCGCACCATCGGCCAGCCCTTCCTCGGCCACGAGTGGTTCCTGTGGATCGCCCGGGCCGGCCTGGTCGCCGCCGTCGTCCTGCACGGCGTCTCCGCCTACCAGCTCAGCCGCCGGGACCTCGCCGCCCGCCCGAGCAAGTACGTGCACCGGCGCCGCCGGGCCAGCTACGCGACCCGCACCATGCGCTGGGGCGGGGTGATCCTCGGGCTGTTCATCGTGTGGCACATCCTGGACCTCACCACGCTCACCGTGAACCCGGTCGCCGAGCACGGCCACGTCTACCAGAACATCGTGGGCACCTTCGGCCGCTGGTACAGCGACGTGTTCTACATCCTCGCGGTGGTGGCCCTCGGCTTCCACATCCGCCACGGCTTCTGGAGCGCCGCGCAGACCCTCGGCGCCAACAACGCCCGCCGCGACAAGGCGCTCAAGCTGACGGCCGACGGCCTCGCGCTGGTGCTGACCGCGGGCTTCCTGTCCGTCCCCCTCGCCGTGATGTTCGGAGTGGTCAAGTGAGCAGCGCCGACGCCAAGAACCATCAGTCCAACAGCTACCTGGACTACGCGATCGGCGCGCCGGTCGCCGACACCAAGGCCCCCGCCGGACCGATCGAACAGCGCTGGGACCAGCGGCGGTTCGACGCCAAGCTGGTCAACCCGGCGAACCGGCGCAAGCACACCGTGATCGTGGTCGGCACCGGCCTGGCCGGCGGCGCGGCCGGCGCCACCCTCGCCGAACAGGGCTACCACGTCGTCCAGTTCTGCTTCCAGGACTCCCCGCGCCGCGCCCACTCGATCGCCGCCCAGGGCGGCATCAACGCGGCCAAGAACTACCGCAACGACGGCGACTCCGTCCGCCGGCTGTTCTACGACACCGTCAAGGGCGGCGACTTCCGCGCCCGCGAGTCCAACGTGCACCGGCTCGCCCAGGTGTCGGTGGAGATCATCGACCAGTGCGTGGCCCAGGGCGTGCCCTTCGCCCGCGAGTACGGCGGCCTGCTGGACACCCGCTCCTTCGGCGGCGTGCAGGTCTCCCGCACCTTCTACGCCCGCGGCCAGACCGGCCAGCAACTGCTGCTCGGCGCCTACCAGGCGCTCTCCCGGCAGATCGCCGCCGGGAACGTGGAACTCCACCCGCGCACCGAGATGCTGGACCTGCTGGTGGTCGACGGCCGGGCCCGCGGCATCGTCGCCCGGGACCTGGTCACCGGGGAGATCCGCTCCTACACCGCGGACGCGGTCGTCCTCGCCACCGGCGGCTACGGCAACGTCTTCTACCTCTCCACCAACGCCAAGAACTCCAACACCACCGCCATCTGGCGGGCCCACCGGCGCGGCGCCTACTTCGCCAACCCGTGCTTCACCCAGATCCACCCCACCTGCATCCCGCGCTCCGGCGACCACCAGTCCAAGCTCACCCTGATGAGCGAGTCGCTGCGCAACGACGGCCGGATCTGGGTGCCCAAGGCCGCCGGGGACACCCGCCCGCCCGGACAGATCCCGGAGGAGGAGCGGGACTACTACCTGGAGCGGATCTACCCCTCCTTCGGCAACCTGGTGCCCCGCGACATCGCCTCCCGGGCCGCCAAGAACGTCTGCGACGAGGGCCGCGGCGTCGGCCCCGGCGGCCAGGGCGTGTACCTGGACTTCGCCGACGCGATCCGCCGGATGGGCCGGGAGGCCGTCGAGGCCAAGTACGGCAACCTCTTCGACATGTACGAGCGGATCACCGCCGAGGACCCGTACCGGGTGCCGATGCGGATCTACCCGGCGATCCACTACACGATGGGCGGGCTCTGGGTCGACTACGACCTGCAGACCAGCGTCCCGGGCCTGTTCGCGATCGGCGAGGCCAACTTCTCCGACCACGGCGCCAACCGGCTCGGCGCCAGCGCGCTCATGCAGGGCCTGGCCGACGGCTACTTCGTGCTGCCGCCCACCATCAACGACTACCTGGCCCGCAACCCGGTGGCCGCCGTCCCCGCCGACCACCCGGTGCTCACCGAGGTCGAGGCGGAGGTCGAGGACCGGCTCAACCTGATCCTCTCCGTCGACGGCGACCGCACCCCGGACTCCTTCCACCGCGAGCTCGGCGAACTGCTCTGGGACGAGTGCGGGATGGCCCGCGACGAGGCCGGGCTCAAGCGCGCCCTGGCCCGGATCCCGCAGCTGCGCGAGGAGTTCTGGCGCCGGATCAAGGTGCCCGGCACCGGCCAGGAGCTCAACCAGTCGCTGGAGAAGGCCAACCGGCTGGTCGACTACTTCGAACTCGCCGAACTCATGTGCCTGGACGCGCTGCACCGCGCCGAGTCCTGCGGCGGCCACTTCCGCACCGAGAGCCAGACCCCCGACGGCGAGGCCGCCCGCCGCGACGAGGACTTCACCTACGCCGCCGCCTGGGAGTTCACCGCCACCGGCGAGGCCCCCGTCCTCCACCGCGAGCACCTCGACTTCGAACACGTCCACCCCACCCAGCGGAGCTACGCATGAACCTCACCCTGCGCATCTGGCGCCAGGCGGGCCCGGACGCACCCGGCTCGATGACCACCTACCAGGTCAGCGGCATCAGCCCGGACATGTCCTTCCTGGAGATGCTCGACACCCTCAACGAGGAACTCATCACCCGCGGCGACCAGCCGGTCGCCTTCGACCACGACTGCCGCGAGGGCATCTGCGGGGCCTGCGGCATGGTCATCAACGGCCAGGCGCACGGCCCCGAGCGCACCACCACCTGCCAGTTGCACATGCGGCACTTCCGGGACGGCGACACCATCGACGTGGAACCGTGGCGGGCCTCGGCCTTCCCGGTGGTCAAGGACCTCGTGGTGGACCGCTCCGCCTTCGACCGGATCATCGGCTCCGGCGGCTACATCACCGCCCCCACCGGCAGCGCCCCCGACGCGCATGCCACGCCCGTCCCCAAGGAGGCCGCCGACACCGCCTTCGAGCACGCCGAGTGCATCGGCTGCGGCGCCTGCGTGGCGGCCTGCCCGAACGGCTCGGCGATGCTGTTCACCTCCGCCAAGGTGGTGCACCTCAACGTGCTGCCGCAGGGCGGGCCGGAGCGCTCCGCCCGGGTGCGCAACATGGTCACGGCGATGGACGCCGAGGGCTTCGGCGGCTGCACCAACACCGGCGAGTGCGCCACCGCCTGCCCCAAGGGCATCCCGCTGCCCAGCATCGCGGCGATGAACCGGGAGTTCCTGCGGGCCGCCCGCGGCTGACACCCTTCGCCTCGGCTCCCATCCGCTCCCCCGAGACGGTCGGCCCCTCGCTCTGGTGCTCAGGCGAGGGGCCGACGCTGTTCTCCGGGGCGTGCGAAGGGAGTTCGCGCTCCCCGAACGAGTGGTGGAACGCCGCACGCGGTGCTTCCTGGCGGAAAATCGCGCTACGGTGGTGCTCCGCTACGGGAGGACGGCATATGCCCGAGGTTCAGTCCTGCTCCGGCTGCGGCGGGTCCGGGGGGACCCAGAAGACCGAGGCAACGGTCGAACTGGACGAGGAAGGAGGCATGGTGCCCAGCGTTCACACCTTCTGGTCACCCTGCGGTCGGTGCCACGGATCCGGGACGGTGATCGTCGGATGAGGTTGGTCTTCGAGTGCGTCGAGTGCGGTGGGCACTACCTGCCGCCGGAGGGCATGGTCTATCCGGACGGACCGGCCTCGCCGGTCTGGTGCTCCCCCTGTCAGACGTCCAAGCGCACGGCGGGCCTCCGGGAGGACCCGCTGCTCGCCCGGGTCGCCCTGGCCGCCGCCCGGGCCGCGCTGGCCCGGCGCACCGCCGAGGCCGTCGAGCCGGTCCCGGCCGGGCGCGCCGACGTCCGCCCGTCCCGTCCGCCGCTGTCCCGGCGGGCGCGCTCCGGACCGGGCGGGGTACGCGGCAAGCTGGGCTGAGCAGCTCCTCCGGGCATCCGTCAAGTACCGCTTTCGACACAGCGCTTGTGCCTGCCACAAGCCCACCAGACTGACCCGCGAGCCGGGGGACGTCGCCGCACCCGCGCTGGGCCTGGCGATGTCGATGTCGATGAGGATCTCGATGAGGATTCTGCCTCAGGAGGGGCTCGCCCTCAGAACAACGCCTCCTGGGTGTCCGGTTCCGGCGGGCGGACCCGCTCCTCCAGCACCAGCCCCGTGGAGGCCCGGCCCGCCACCGGCGTGAGCGTCCAGCCGGTCAGCCGCCGGGTGTCCAGCAGCAGCGGGCCGGAGCCGTCCGGCTGGTCCAGGAAGAGGTGCCGCCCCACCGGCGGGCGCAGCGTACCGGCGACCACCGCACCCGCGGCCAGGCCGGTGACCTCCCGGTAGGTCTCGGGGGCGCCGCCGGCCAGGCCGTAGCGCTCCACGTGGTCCGTCACCGGCCGGTCCGCGAGCAGCTCCACGGCGTGTCCGTCCAGCAGCGAGTGCGCCCGGGCGCGGGCCTCCGTCAGCACGGTGCGGCGGTGCGCGGCGTCGCCGTGCGACCACCAGTGGTCGGTCTTGAGCCGGGACTTGAACCGCTCGCGCGCCATGCCCGAGGCGGCGACGGTGAGTTCGGCGCGGCGTACCGCGGGCAGGCCGCCGCGCGCGGTGAACGCGTAGGCCAGCGCGCCCTGTTCCAGCAGTCGGCTGTCGCCGCGCTGCTCGGCGGTCAGGCCGACCTTCAACAGGCCCTCGCCGAACCAAGCGAGGTAGAGCAGGTAGGTGCGGCCGTCGTCGAGGATCTGGTCCCGGGCGAGCGCCAGGCCGCGGTCCACGCTCTGGCAGGCCGGGCACTGGGTGGCGCTGCCGCCTGGGTCGACCACCGCGTGGTGCGGGCAGGGCGTGCGCTCCGTCGCCCCGGCCAGCCAGGCGCCCACGCAGCGGCGCGGGCCGCCGAGCAGCCAGCCGACCTCCGTACCGGGCGCCACGGCGCGCTCGTGCACCCGGGCGCCGTGCACGGCGCAGAGCAGGGCCCGGCCGTCGTGCCAGCTCAGGCCGGTGGAGACCCAGCCGGCGGGCCGGTCCGGGTGCTGCGGTGCGGGGACCGTCACGGGCATCCCTCCCTGGAAGCTCTTCGAACCCGGCCAGGCTACCCGGCCCCACCGACAATCCCTCGGGCCCTAGCATCGGTCCATGATCGACTCACCGACCCCGGACGACCTCGCCCTCGCCCTCCGCCTCGCCGTGGACGCCCTCGCCGGCGCCCCGGCGGACGCGGACTGGTCCCGGCCCGCCGGTGGCCTCGACTGGAGCTGCTGGGAGACCGTCGAGCACCTGGCCGACGACCTCCTCGCCTACGCGGCCCAGCTCGGCCCGGCCCGACCGCCCCGCGACCGGTACGTGCCCTTCGTGGCGACCCGCCGCGCCCCGGGCGGCCCGAACAACTTCGTCCGCGCCGACCCGGCCGGCGGCGTCCCGGGGCTGCTCGAAGTCCTCGACGCCAGTGGCGGGTTGATGGTCGCGATCGCCCGGGTCGCCCCGCCGCAGGCCCGCGCGTACCACCCCTGGGGCCTCGCCGACCCGAGCGGCTTCGTCGCCATGAGCCTGGTCGAGACCCTGGTCCACCTGCACGACGCCACCCAGGGCCTCGGCCTCCCCTGGGACCCGCCCGCCGACCTCTGCACCCGCACCCTGACGCGCCTGTTCCCCGACGTCCCCCGCACCGCCGCCCCCTGGCCCACCCTCCTGTGGGCCACCGGCCGCGCCACCCTCCCCGACCGCCCCCGCCGCACCGACTGGCGCTGGTACGCGGAACCGCGCGGCTGACGGGCCGGCGAACGGGCGCGTCGCTCCGCGGGGCTACCGGGTGGGCGCGTCGACCTGACCGGAGACCGGCCCCCCGGCCGGCACCACGAAGGCGGGGTAGGTGTTGCCCGTGTCCGGGGCCCCCGTCGCGGCGGCCGGCACCGCACCGGCCGCCAGCACGGCGACCCCGACGACGGCGGCCACCGCGGCGGCCCGGACGGCACTGCTGATGCTCATGAACTCTCCCCCTGGATCGGTCTCCTGACGATGATCCGCCCGACCGCCCCCGCTGTCCACCTCCACGACGCCCACCCGCCGACACCCGCGACGCCCCCAACGGCCGGGCCCCGCAGGGCTCGCGCCGGTGTCGCCCGTCGGGTCGGCGCGTGGCGGGGCGGGTGGGGGGAAGCCGCGCAGGTCGCGGGGGCTTGGCCGGGCGGGGCGTCCACGTTCTATTCTGGCGGGCGCGGTCGGCGGTGGTGCCCGGAGGTGGCGCGGGGCGGCCGGGTCGGTGTGAGTGCGAAGGGGTGGCTGGTGGCGGGGCGGCGGAACAGCGGGGTGCTGGCGGTCTGGGCGGAGGCGCAGCGGCAGCAGCAGCGCCGGGAGGAGGCCCGTTGGCGTGCCGAGGCGGCGGAGTTGCGCCGGCACGAGCGGGCCCAGCGGGAGGCGCAGCGGGCGTCCGCCCGGGACGAGCGGGAGGCGCAGCGCGCGTACCAGCAGTCGCGGGAGGCGGAGGTGGCCCGGCGGACGGCGGAGCTGGACGCCCGGGTGGAGGAGTTGCGCGGGCTGCTGGCGGCCGGCCTGGCCGCGCCGGCGTTCGGGCCGCAGGCCCTGCTGGCGCCGCGCCCGGTGCCGCCGTTCGATCCGGGGCCGCTGGGTGTGCCGGTGCCGATGCCGGACCAGGCGTCCGCCGCCTACCACGTGCCGCCGCCGGACGCGGCGCAGGCCCGCAACGCCGGGGTGCGCCGCCAGTACGAGCAGTACCTGGCGCAGGCCCGGGCCCGGTTCGAGCAGGACTGGTACGCCGCGCAGGCCCGGGAGGCGGACCGGCAGTCCCGGCTGGCCGCGTACCACCAGGAGTACCTGGGGTGGGCGGAGGGCTTCCGCCGGCAGGAGGAGGAGCGCGGCGCCGGGACGGAGGAGTTGCTGCGGCGGCTGCGGGCGGGCGAGCCGGAGGCGGTGCAGGAGTACTTCACGGCGGGGCTGTACGCCTCGGCGGCCTGGCCGGAGGGCTTCCCGCACCGGCTGGTGGCGGCCTGGGAGGTGTCGAGCCGTCAGCTGGTGGTGAACTGGGAGCTGCCCGGTCCGGACGTGGTGCCGGCGGCCGGGCGGGTGCGGTACGTGAAGGCGGACGACCGCGAGGCGGAGGTGGCCCGGCCGGCGACCGAGCGCAAGGCGCTGTACCGGGAGGTGCTGGCGCAGTCGGCGCTGCGGTTGGCGGCCGAGCTGTTCCGGGCGGACCGGGACGGGATGCTGGACTCGGTGGTGGTGAACGGCTTCGTGCTGGGGATCGATCCGGCGACGGGCCGGGAGGCCGAGCGCTTCCTGTCCACGCTGACCGCGACCCGGGCCGAGTTCTCGGGGCTGGCGCTGGACCGGGTGGCCCCGGTGGAGTGCTTCCAGGGGCTGGGCGGCAAGCTGTCGGCGCGGCCGGAGCGGCTGGACGAGGTGAAGCCGGACCGGCTGCCGGAGTCGGTGGGCGGGAGCCTGGCCGGGCACTTCGGCGAGGAGGACCCGGACCTCTTCGAGATGGATCCGCTGGACTTCGAGGACCTGATCGCCGAGTTGTTCCGGCTGCGCGGCTTCCGGGTGATGACGACGGCCCGCAGCGGTGACGTCGGGGTGGACGTGGTCGCCGAGGACCTGGACCCGGTGACCGGCGGCAAGATCGTGATCCAGGCGAAGCGGTACCGGAAGACCGTCCCGCCGACGGCCGTGCGCGACCTGGAGTCCACCGTGCGCCACCACGGCGCGATCAAGGGCATCCTGGTGACCACGGCGGGCTTCGGCAAGGGCTCGTACAGCTACATCGAGGGCAAGCCGCTGACCCTGGTGAGCGGCCCGGAGCTGGTGGAGCTGCTGGCCGACCAGGGCCTGCGCGGCCGGCTCGGCGGCGGCGCGGGGGGCAGCGCCGGAAGCGGCTCCGGGAGCGCTGCGGACGCCGGAGCCGGTGCGGGCGGTACGGGCGGCAGCGGCCTCAACGGGACGGCCGGCGCGGGCGGCCCGGCGGCGGGGCGGCCGGAGCCGGACGCCCCGCAGAGCAGCCTCACGGTGAGCTGGCAGAGCCGGACGGCCGGCGGGGACCCGGTGGAGCTGGACGTCACGGCGTTCCTGTGCGCGCGCGGCCGGGTGCTGAGCGACGAGCACTTCGTGTTCTTCAACAACCCGCAGGACCCGGACGGCGCCGTCCGGCTGCACCCCACCCACTCGGTGCCGGGCGAGCCGGCCCGGGCGGCCCGGCTGAGTCTGGACCTGCACCGGCTGCCGACCGCCGTGGACGAGGTGGTGCTGGCGGTGTCCACCGAGGAGGAGGAGCACCCGGCGCTGCCGCTCGGTTACGTGTACGGGCTGGCCGTCGCGGCGGAGTACGGGCCGGGGGCGGGCGGTCCGGCGAAGTGGCCGGGGGCGAACGGCGGCGTGCCGGACTCGGCGATGCTGCTCGGGAGCTTCCGACGGGCGTCCGCGGGCTGGCAGTTCGAGCCCTCGGCGCGGGCGGTGACGAACGGTCTGACGGGGCTGGCGACGGCCTTCGGCGTCGCGGTGGAGTGACGGGCCGGGACTTTGGTCCCGGCCCGACCGGTGGGCGGTTCCCGGGACTTGGGCCCTCAGGGACGCGTCATACCTGAGGAGGAGAACGCCCCCGCCGCACCGCCGGGTCGGCGGGGGCCGACCGTCCGATGGGCATACGAATCGGGCGCGAACCGCTTGGGAGGATGGATCGGTAGGAAAATCCGATTCGTTCCCAGGAGTCCACGTGTCCTTCCCCGCAACCGCCGTCCGTACCGGCCTGGCGGCCGCCCGCGCCACCGGCCTGAACAAGGTCTACGGGGAGGGGGAGACCCGGGTCGTCGCCCTGGAC
>NZ_JBHWIV010000100.1:0-29966 GCF_042731675.1 Kitasatospora sp. NPDC059827
TGGCGCCCCTTGGTGTTCGGCGCCGGGGGCCCACCCGGCGGGGGGGGCGGCCGCGCTCCCCCCCCCCCCGCCCCTCCGTCACGGGCGTCAGCGGGTGCGGAAGGCCAGCACCACGTTGTGGCCGCCGAAGCCGAACGAGTTGTTCAGCGCGGCGATCCGGCCCTCGGGCAGCGGGGTCGCCTCGGTCACGACCTTCGCGTCCACCTCGTCGTCCAGCTCCTCGACGTTGATGGTCGGCGGGGCGATCCGGTGGTACAGCGCCAGCACGGTGGCGACGGTCTCGATGCCGCCGGCGCCGCCCAGCAGGTGGCCGGTCATCGACTTGGTGGCGGAGACCAGGATGTGGTCGAGGTCCTCGCCCAGCTCCTTGCGGAGCGCCTTGAGCTCGGCGGTGTCGCCCTGCGGGGTCGAGGTGGCGTGCGCGTTGACGTGCACGATCTCGGCCTTGTCCAGCTCGTTGCGGTCGAACAGGTCGGCCAGCGCGCGGGCCACACCGGCGCCGGTCGGCTCGGGCTGGGCGATGTGGTGGGCGTCCGAGGACAGGCCCTGGCCGACGGCCTCGCAGTAGATCCGGGCGTTGCGGGCCTCGGCGTGCTCCAGCGACTCCAGCACGACCACGCCGGCGCCCTCGCCCAGCACGAAGCCGTCCCGGGCCTTGTCGTACGGGCGCGAGGCACGCTCGGGCTCGTCGTTGTTCTTGGACATCGCCATCATGTTGGCGAACGCGGCGATCGGCAGCGGGTGGATGGCCGCCTCGGTGCCGCCGGCCACCACGACGTCGGCGCGGCCGCTGCGGATCATCTCGATCGCGTAGCCGATCGCCTCGGCGCCGGAGGCGCAGGCGGAGACGGGGGTGTGCACACCCGCGCGGGCGCCGACCTCCAGGCCGACGTTGGCCGCAGGGGAGTTGGGCATCAGCATCGGGACGGTGTGCGGGGAGACCTTGCGGGCGCCCTTCTCCCGCAGCACGTCGTACTGGTCGAGCAGGGTGGTCACGCCGCCGATGCCGGAGGCGATCACGGCGCCCAGGCGCTCGGGGGCGAGCTTGGAGGACTCGTCGGTGGCCGGGGTCTCGTAGCCGGCGTCGGCCCAGGCCTCGCGGGCGGCGATCAGCGCGAACTGGGCGGAGCGGTCGAGCTTGCGGGCCAGCGGGCGGGGCAGGATCTCGCCCGGCTCGACCGCGGTGCGTGCGGCGATCCGGACCGGCAGGTCCTGGGCCCACTCCTCGGTCAGCGCCGCCACTCCGGAGCGCCCGGCGATCAGGTTCTCCCAGGTGGTGGCGGCGTCGCCGCCCAGCGGCGTGAAGGCGCCGATACCCGTGACGACCACGGTTCGGTTCTCAGCGGTCACTGGTTTCTCTTCTTTCACGTTTCGTGCGGGGTCGGCGGCGAGCCGAAGAAGGGCCCGGCCGGGCGCCCGGTGGGGCGTCCCGGCCGGCGGGTCGACCTGGCTCTCGGAGCCGGGCCGACGGGTCAGCCGTCCTGGGCGTTCGTCACGCCGGACGGACTGGGCGACTCGTACGAGTCGATCGCTCAGGCGGCGTTGGTGAGGATGTAGTTCACCGCGTCGCCGACGGTCTTCAGGTTCTTGACCTCGTCGTCCGGGATCTTGACGTCGAAGCGCTCCTCGGCGGCCACGACGACCTCGACCATGGACAGCGAGTCGACGTCCAGGTCGTCGGTGAAGGACTTGTCCTCCTGGACGTCCTCGCCCGGGATCCCGGCGATCTCGTTGACGATCTCGGCGAGACCTTCCAGGACCTCGTCCTTGGTGTAAGCCATACCGGCTGCTCCTCTTCGGTGTTGAACGTGTCCGACCGTCGGCCGGGCACGGGCTTGTGGATGGGGTGGGGCGAAACGCGCCTAGGGGAGCGTAACGACTGCCGCGGCGTAGACGAGACCCGCCCCGAACCCGATGATCAGCGCGAGGTCGCCGCTGTGGGCCTCGCCGGACTCCAGCATGCGCTCCATCGCCAGCGGGATGGAGGCCGCGGAGGTGTTGCCGGTCTCCGCGATGTCGCGGGCGACCGGCACCGACGCGGGCAGCTTGAGCGCCTTGATCATGGCGTCGGTGATCCGCATGTTGGCCTGGTGCGGGATGAAGGCGCCGAGCTGGTCGGCGGTGATCCCGGCGGCGTCCAGCGCCTGCTGGGCCACCTTGGCCATCTCCCAGACCGCCCAGCGGAACACCGGCTGGCCGTCCATCCGCAGGGCCGGCCACTTGTGGTCCTGCTCCTCGCCCGGGCCGTTGATGGCGTCGGGCTTGGCGAAGGCGGTGTCCCAGGCCTGCGTCTGGCTGATGACGTCGGACTGCGAGCCGTCCGAGCCCCAGATCAGCTTGCCGATGCCCGGCGTGTCGGACGGGCCGACGATCGCGGCACCGGCGCCGTCGCCGAAGATGAAGGCGGTCGAGCGGTCCGACTTGTCGGTCAGGTCGCTGAGCCGCTCGACGCCGATCACCAGCACGTACTCGGCGTTGCCGCCGCGGATCATGCCGTCGGCCAGGCCCAGGCCGTAGCCGAAGCCGGCGCAGGCGGCCGAGATGTCGAACGCCGGGGCGGTGCCGCAGCCGAGCCGCTCGGCGATCTCGGTGGCGATCGCGGGGGTCTGCTTGAGGTGCGAGACGGTCGCGACGATCACGCCGCCGATCTGCTCGGCGGAGATGCCGGCCTGCGCGACGGCCTTGCCGGCGGCCTGCAGCGACATCTCGGCGACGCTCTCCTCCGGGCCCGCCCAGCGGCGCTCGGCGATCCCGCTCCGGGTGCGGATCCACTCGTCCGAGGAGTCGATCCACTCCAGGACCTCGGAGTTGGGGATGACCCGGACCGGGCGGTAGCCGCCGACCCCGTGGATCCGGGAGTACTGCGCGCCGGTGGCGGGGCGGATCTGCGGCTTGGTCATGCCAGGTCCTCCTGGTCCTGCTGGTCCGGCTGCTCCTGGCCGCCGTGCTCCGCGATGAGCGCACGGGCCTTGTCCAGGTCGGCGGGGGTCTTCAGGGCGAGCGTGGCCACGCCCTTGAGGTTGCGCTTGAGCAGCCCCGTGAGCGTGCCCGCGGGGGACAGCTCGATCACGGCGGTCGCGCCCAGCCGGCCGAGGGTCTCCGTGCAGAGGTCCCAGCGGACCGGGTTGGAGACCTGCGACACCAGGCGGGCCAGCACCTCGGCGCCGGAGTCGACGACCCCGCCGTCCCTGTTGGACACGTAGGTGACCTGCGGGTCGGCCACGGCCAGGCTCGGGGCCAGCGCGGCGAGCCGCTCGACACCGGGGGCCATGTGCTCGGTGTGGAACGCACCGGCCACCTTGAGCGCGATCAGCTTGGCGCCGGCCGGCGGGTCCGCCTTGAGGGCCTCCAGCTGGACCAGCGTGCCGGCCGCGACGATCTGGCCGCCGCCGTTGTTGTTGGCCGCGGTCAGGCCGTGCTCGGCCAGCTTCGCCGCGACGACCTCGGGGTCGCCGCCGAGCACGGCGGTCATGCCGGTCTCGGTGACGGTGGCGGCCTCGGCCATGGCCAGGCCGCGCTCACGGACGAAGGTCAGCGCCTCGGCGGCGCCGAACACCCCGGCGAGGGCGGCGGCGGTGATCTCACCGACGCTGTGGCCGGCGACGGCGCCGGTCAGCTTGCGGGCGGCGTCCTCGTCCGGGAACAGCGCGCGGGCGGTCACCAGACCGGCCGCGACCAGCAGCGGCTGGGCGACGGCCGTGTCCTTGATCTCCTCGGCGGAGGCCTCCGTCCCGGCGTGCACCAGGTCGAGCCCGGCGGGCTCCGACCAACGGCGCAGGCGGTCGGCGACACCGTCCAGCTCCAGCCAGGGGCTGAGGAAACCGGGGGACTGGGCACCCTGTCCAGGGGCGACGATTACGAGCACGGTTCAACCCTCTCTCGCCAGGCGCCCGGGGGCGGGTAGGCGACGGTAACGAAGAAAACCATCCGGGATTGTATGGTCCCTACACCCCGGCTCAGCCGGGCTCCCCGGCGGCGGTGAGCCGGCCGAGGGCCAGTGCGATCCGCAGGGTGAACGCCGAACGTACGTCGGAGGGGGCGTACCCCGTGACGTCGGTCACACGTCGTAGCCGGTAGCGCACCGTGTTGGGGTGCACGAAGAGCATTCGGGCCGCGCCCTCCAGGGAGGACGCCTGCTCCAGGTAGACGCTCAGCGTCTCCAGCAGGGCGGAGCCGGCCTCGTCCAGCGGTGTGTAGATCTCCTCCACCAACTGGCGGCGGGCGGCCTGGTCCCCGGCGAGCGCCCGTTCGGGCAGCAGGTCGTCGGCGAGCACCGGGCGCGGGGCGTCCGGCCAGGCGGCGCAGGCACGCAGGCCGGACGCGGCGGCGTGCGCCGAGCGGGTCGCCGAGAGCAGGTCCGGCACGGTCGGGCCGATCACCACCGGGCCCGGCGCGAACTGGCCGATCAGCGCCCGGGCGGCGTGCACCGGCTCCTTCTCACCGCCGACCACGACCACCAGGCGCTTGCCCAGCACCCCGGTCAGCACGTTCAGCTTGGCGTACCGGGCGGCCCGGCGGATCGCCTCGACCACCAGCTCGCTGTCGCCGTCCGGCGCGCTGCCCATCACCACCCGGACCTGGCTGGGCTGCCCCCAGCCCAGGGCGGCCGCCCGGGACAGCACGCCCTCGTCGGCGTCGCCGGACAGCAGGGAGTTCACCACCAGCGCCTCCAGCCGGGCGTCCCAGGCGCCGCGCGCCTCGGCCGCCTGGGCGTACACCTGGGCGGTGGCGAAGGCGATCTCCCGGGCGTAGACCAGCACGGACTCGCGCATGTCCGCCTCGTCGCCGGGGGCGGCCACCTCCTCGATGGCCTCCTCCATCACCTCGATCGTGGTGCGGATCAGCTCCACGGTCTGGCGCAGCGTGATCGCCCTGGTCAGCTCGCGCGGGGCGGTGCCGAAGACGTCGGTGGAGATCGCCCGGGCGGCCTCCGGGTGGCGGTACCACTCGGTGAAGGCGGCGATGCCGGCCTGGGCGACCAGGCCGATCCAGGAGCGGTGCTCCGGCGGCATCCGCCGGTACCAGCCGAGCTGGTCGTCCATCCGCGAGATCGCGGCGGTGGCCAGCTTCCCCGAGGACTTCTCCAGCCGCTTGAGCGTCGCGGCCCGGCGCTCGGCCCGCTCGGCGGCGTTCCGGCGCTCCTGGGCGGTCAGACGGGGGGCGGGGCGGCCGGGGCGGTCGCGGGCGGTCCGGGGAGCCGGGCTCTTCCCGGTGGGTTCGGCGGGGGGCGTGGGTTCGCTCTTGGAGTTCGCGGAAGCGGCTGGCACAAGGACAAGACTGCCTCACGCGAGTGACTGCTCGTGCACACCCCCCGGTGCGGGGGCGCGGTGGTGCCGCTCACGGCCCCGGGGCGCGGGGCGCGTCCGCGCCCCGGCGCGCGCCGTCCGGAGCAGTACGGTGAGGGGCGTGACCGACGACGCCGCCCGCCCCCGCGCCGACCAGCGCCGCACCGCCGAGCGCTACCGCTCCACCCCCGCCGAGGGCATCGAGACCCGGCACGCGTTCTCCTTCTCCGGCCACTACGACCCGAAGAACACCCACTTCGGCGCGCTGCTCGCGTGCAACGAGGAACTCCTGGCGCCCGGCGCCGGGTTCGAGGAGCACAAGCACCGCGACACCGAGATCCTCACCTGGGTGCTGGAGGGCGCGCTGGCACACCGGGACTCGCACGGCCACGGCGGGGTGGTGCGCCCGGGCATGGTCCAGCACCTCAGCGCCGGCTCCGGGGTCACCCACACCGAGCGCAACGTCGGCGGCGCCACCGGGCCGGTGCGCTTCGTCCAGATGTGGCTCCAGCCGGACGAGTTCGACGCCGACCCCGCGTACGGGCTGCGCAAGGTGGAGCCGGCGGACGGCGGGTTGACGCTGCTGGCCTCCGGCCTGGAGCGCGACGCCGGGACGGACGCCCTGCGGCTGCGACGCCGCGACGCCGCGCTCTGGCTGGCCACCGCCGGCCCCTGGCAGCCGCTGCCCGAACTGCCCGCCGCGCCCTGGCGGTACGCCCACCTGACGGCCGGCTCCCTGGGCTACCGGACCGTGCCCGGGCCCAAGGGCGCCGGGCGGTC
Organism: Kitasatospora sp. NPDC059827; assembly: GCF_042731675.1. Taxonomy (NCBI): domain Bacteria; kingdom Bacillati; phylum Actinomycetota; class Actinomycetes; order Kitasatosporales; family Streptomycetaceae; genus Kitasatospora; species Kitasatospora sp. NPDC059827. Next base: position 6,066 of record NZ_JBHWIV010000100.1, read on the forward strand.
GATGGCGCCCGGCGACAGCGTGCGGGTCACCGGCGAGGCCTTCGCCGATCCGGCGGCCGGGGAGACCGGCGCCGAACTCCTGCTCTGGGAGATGCACTCGCCGGTCTCGTACGGCTGAGGTCAGCCCCGCAGTTCGCCGAGGACGGCGTCGGACAGCGGCGGCCAGGCCTCCACGGCCCAGGGGCCGAAGTCCCGGTCGGTGAGCGCGACGCAGGCCGCGCCGGCCCGCGGGTCGACCCAGAGGAAGGTGCCGGACTGGCCGAAGTGGCCGAAGGTCTCGGGGGAGTTGGCGGTGCCGGTCCAGTGCGGGCTCTTGCCGTCGCGGATCTCGAAGCCGAGGCCCCAGTCGTTCGGGCGGCGGTGGCCGTAGCCGGGCAGCACGCCGCTGGTGCCGGGGAAGGCGACCTCGCGGGTGGCCCGGTGGACGGTGGACGGGTCCAGCAGCTTCGGGGACTGCAGCTCGGCGGCGAACCGGGCCAGGTCGGCCACCGTGGACAGGCCGCCGGCGCCGGCCGGGGACTTGCTCGCGGTGTTGATCAGGGTGTCGTGCATGCCCAGCGGCTCGAACACCGCCTCGGCGACGTACCGGTGGAACGCGATCCCGGCGGCCTCGGCCAGGGTGGCCGCCAGGACGTCGAAACCGGCGTTGGAGTAGAGCCGGCGCTTGCCGGGCTCGGAGAACAGCCGGTCCTCGTCGAAGCCGAGGCCCGAGGTGTGGGCGAGCAGGTGGCGGACGGTGGAGCCGGGCGGGCCGGCCGGGTCGTCCAGCTCGAACACGCCCTCCTCCAGGGCGACCAGGGCCGCGTAGGAGGTGAGCAGCTTGGTCACCGAGGCCAGCGGGAAGAGGTGCTGCTGCGGGCCGTGGGCGCCCAGCACCGCGCCGTCCGACCCCCGGACCACCGCGGCGGCGGCGTGGGGCACGGGCCAGTTGTCGATCATCCGCAAGCTCTCCATGCGGTCGACTCTAATGTGCGGTCCGGCCGGGTGGCGGGGGCACCCGGGTGGGTGGCTTGCTTGGAGTGCACTCCAACTCGGTAGCGTCGTCGTCACAGGACAGGGGGAATCGATCATGGCCACACCCGTACGGGCCCGGGCCGGTCTGCGCAGCTGCGCCGAGGTCTTCAACGGCCAGGACAGTGAGCCGGACCGGACCCCGCGGCACACCATCAGCGAGGTCGCCGCCGTCAGCGGGCTGACCGCCCACACGCTCCGCTGGTACGAGCGGATCGGCCTGCTCGACCCGGTCGACCGCGCGGCCGGCGGCCAGCGCCGCTACTGCGACGGCGACCTGCGCCGGCTGGCCTTCCTGGGCCGGCTGCGGCTGACCGGGATGTCGGTGGCGGACATGCTCAAGTACGTCGACATGACCCGCCGCGGCGACGAGACCTACGTCGAGCGCCGGGAGCTGCTGGAGACCCAGCGCGAGGAGGTCCGGCAGCGGATCGTCGACCTCCAGGCGACCCTGGCCGTCCTCGACCACAAGATCGATCTCTATGCCGGGAGGATCGCCGACAGTGCCGGCGCCCCCGTCCGATGCCAGTACCACCGAGTAGAGGAAGAGCAGAGCGCATGACTCACCCCGTCCTCCCCACCGCACCCCTCGGCACCGACGGCCCGCTGGTGGGCGTCCAGGGCCTCGGCTGCATGGGCATGAGCGAGTTCTACGGCCCGACCGACTCCGACGAGGCGCGCGCCACCCTGGACGCCGCGCTGGAGGCCGGCGTCACCCTGTTCGACACCGCGGACATGTACGGCCACGGCCGCAACGAGGAGTTCCTCGCCCCCTTCGTCCGCGCCAACCGCGACCGGGTGGTCATCGCCACCAAGTTCGCCATCGACCGCAGCGAGGAGGACCCGAGCCGCCGGGCCATCCGCAACGACCCGGAGTACATCCGCACCGCGGTGGAGGGCTCGCTGCGCCGCCTCGGCGTGGAGACGATCGACCTGTACTACATGCACCGCCGTGACCCGGCCGTGCCGCTGGCCGACTCGGTCGGCGCGATGGCCGAGCTGGTGAAGGCCGGCAAGGTGCGGCGGCTGGGGCTGTCCGAGGTGACCGGGGCCGAGCTGCGCGAGGCGCACGCCGTCCACCCGATCGCCGCGGTGCAGTCCGAGTGGTCGGTGTTCGCCCGGGACGTCGAGCGCTCCGCGGTGCCGACCGCGGCCGAGCTGGGCGTCGCCTTCGTGCCGTACTCGCCGCTCGGGCGCGGCTTCCTGACCGGCGCCTTCCAGGACGCGGCGACCCTCACGGCGGGCGACTTCCGCCGCAGCAGCCCGCGCTACACCGGGGAGAACGCCGTCGCCAACGGCGAACTGCTCACCCCGCTGCGGGAGATCGCCGCCGCCCACGACGTGACGCTCGCCCAGGTCGCGCTGGCCTGGGTCCAGCAGCGGGCCCAGGTGCACGGGCTGACCGTGGTGCCGATCCCCGGCACCCGCAAGCGCAGCCGGCTCGCCGAGAACACCGGCGCGGTCGCCCTGCGGCTGAGCGCGGAGGAGCTGGCGCTGCTGGAGCCGCTGGCCGGCCGGGTGGCGGGCGAGCGCTACGCGGACATGAGCAACACCTCGGTCGGGCGCGAGTAGTCGGGTAGTACAAGCGGTGCGGGGCCGGGGAGGTCGAGGACCTCCCCGGCCCCGCACGGGGTTGTGCGGCCTCAGGCCTTGCGGCCCATCCAGGCGGCCAGCCGGGCGTGCACGTCGGCGTCCTCGGCGACCGGCAGCACCGCGCCGAACGGGACCCCCTCGACCCGGCCCTCGGGCGGCAGCACCAGCTCGGCGACGGCCAGCGCGGTGCGGGCCAGCCCCTCGTCCAGGGCGAAGCCGTTGCCGAGGGCGGTGGCGATGTCCCAGGAGTGGGTCACCGTCTCCATCACGTAGCCGCCGACCACCATCCCGCCGGGCACCTCGCCCCAGGGCGCGGAGGTCGGGCGGCCCAGCTTGGCGTCGTCCGCCCAGGCGGCGGTGGCGCGGGCGGCGGCCCGGGCGAGCGCGGCCGGCCAGCCGTCGTCCGCCGGGTCCTCGATGCCGGGCAGGATGTCCGCGGCCAGGCCGCCCTCGCCCATGTAGGCGAACCGGTGGATGCCGCCGACCACGTGGTTCAGCAGCTGACGCAGCGTGTACTCGTCGCACGGGGTGGGCCGGTCGAGGTCGGCGGGGGTGACGGCGGCGACCAGCTGCGCCAACTGTCCGAGGGCGGTGAGGTACTGCGGGCGGGCGTCCTGGACGGCGTTCATCTGCGGTCAACTCCTGGGTGCGGTGCGGCCCTTGCTCGGGGCGGCCCTTTGCTCGGGGCGGTCCCTGCTCGGACCGTTCGGTCGGGCTCGGAACGCAATCTCCCAGTAAAACCTGACAAGTGCCGTCAGGATTCTTGGGATCCTGGAGCCATGAAGGCCGACCGCCTGCTCTCGATCCTGCTGCTGCTCCAGACCCGGGGCCGGGTGCCCGCCACCGAACTGGCCGAACGGCTGGAGGTGTCCGTCCGCACCATCTACCGGGACGTCGAGTCGCTCTCCGCCGCCGGGGTGCCGGTGTTCACCGAACGCGGCCGGCACGGCGGCATCAACCTGCTGCCCGGCTACCGCACCGACGTCACCGGGCTGACCGCCGACGAGGCGCGGGCCCTGTTCGTGCTCTCCGCCCAGGGCGCCCACAGCGACCTCGGGCTGGACGGTGCGCTCGGCTCGGCGCTGCGCAAGGTGATGGCCGCGCTGCCCGCCCCGCACCGCCCGGCCGCCGAGCGGGTCAGCGAGCGGATCCTGGTCGACCCGGCACGCTGGATGCAGAACCCGCAGGCGGGCACCGGCGGTCCGCCGGACCTGGGCGAGCTGCAGTACGCGGTGTTCGCCGACCGGCGGCTGCGGCTGCGCTACCGGCACAGCGGGGCGCCCGCGCCGGTGGAGTACACCGTCGACCCGTACGGCCTGGTGAACAAGGCCGCGGTCTGGTACCTGGTGGCCGATCTGCACGGCGAGCCGCGGCTGTTCCGGGCCGACCGGGTGCTCGCCGCCGAGACCGCCGAGGAGGCGGTGCGCCGCCGGGCCGGGGTGGCACTCGGCGAGGTGTGGGCGGCGCTGCGCGAGCAGGTGGAGCGGCTGCCCGTGGACGTGCCGGTACCGGTGCGGGTGCGGCGCGGGCGGCTGGACATGTTCCTGCGCATCCACGGCGGCCGGGTCACGGCCCTGCCGCCGGAGACGGACAGCGGGGCGGCCGAGGAGTGGGTCGAGCTGGCGATGGCCTTCCCGTCCGCGGCGGCCGTCCGCTCGCTGCTGGCCTTCGGCGCCGAGGTCGAGGTGCTGGGCCCGCCGGCCGCCCGGCGCGAGCTGGCGCGGGCGGCGGCGGAGGCCCTGCGGCTGTACCAGGAGCAGTAACGCCCCAGCGGCGGCCGGGAGTTGGGCCGGGAGCGGCTAGGAGTTGGACTGGGGCCGGACGACGTCGCGGTAGTCGCCGAGCGAGATCGCCGCGAAGTTGTGCAGGCTGTCGGTGCCGTCGGTGAAGTAGCCGTTGTGGCCGGCCGCGCGGGCGGAGGAGATCTGCTCGGCACCGAAGCCGCCGCCGGTCGGGTCGGCGCCGTGGCCGAGCTTGCCGACCTCCAGGAACGGGACGTTGCCGATCCAGTCGCTGGGGTTGCGGGTGGCCCACACATGGACGCCGGTGCCCAGCTCGTCGGCGGACTGCACGCCCATGCCCGGGCTGCCGAACACCATCATGTCGGTGATGCCGGAGGTGTCGGACGGCGAGGCGGCCGCCCGCGGGATCTTCGGGGCGGCGGTGCCGCACACCACCGAGCCGTACGAGTGGCAGAGCAGCGCCGGGGGCGCGTCCGGGCGGGTGGTCTCCCGCAGGCCCGCCAGCAGTCGCTCCAGCCGGGGCGCGGCGACGTCGGCGAGCCGGGAGGTGGCCGCGTCCGGGCCGAGGCCCGAGGGGGTGACGTACCCCGTCCAGGCGATCACGGCGGTGCGGGTGCCCGGGGCCTGGCGCTGCTCCTCGGAGTACAGGGCGCGGGCCATGCCGGCCGGGGACCGCAGCGGCTCGGCCGCCTGGTCGAAGTGGCCGAGGTCGGCGTCGGAGCCGGGGACGATCACGGAGACGTGCTCGGCGTCGGCGAGGTCGCCCCAGACCTCGGTGACCAGGCCGCGGCCGCGCGGGTCGAAGGCGAGGACCTGCCGGTCGGGGGTGAGCAGGTGGTCGACGTCGTTGGCGCGGGAGACGGCCAGCGCGCGGGTGTCGGCGTCCAGCTTCTTGTCGGCCGCCCGGGCCCGGGCGGCGTCGCGCTCGTTCGCCAGGGCGATCCGGTTGGCGCGGTAGCGCAGGTCCAGCGGGGCGCCGTCGTAGTTGCCGACGACCAGCGGGTAGTCCTTGATCAGCCGGTCCAGCTCGGTGGGGGCGAGCGAGGCGAAGAAGGCGGCGGCGTCGGCCGGGCTGGTGGTGGCCGGGTCGGGCAGGACGCGGCCGAAGGAGTGGTCCTGGATCCAGGCGGCGCTGCCGGCCGGAGGCGTGGAGATCGCCAGCTGCTCCGAGGAGACCGCGGCGGCGGCTGCCGAGGCACCGGCGTCGGCGAGCACGGCACAACCCGCGAACGCCCCGATCAGTACCCGCTTCCAGCGTCGACGGTTGCGCACCGCACCAACTCCCTTGGGGCCCGTCACCGTTTCTCGGGCGGTGCCCGGAGGGTGCGAAATGGACTTGCTGACTTCCCTGGGAAAGCGTAGAGGTCACAGGAGGGTGACGGACACGCCCAAACTGTGGGATGGATCACATGAACCGGGAGTGTCCTCCCGACGTCCTTGTGTGGCCGTTCCGGCGGTGCTAAGCGGAGTGGCGGGCGTCATGTTCGGAGACCACCCGCTTGGGGGCCGTCCGCCGCCAGGCCTCGGTGACCACGTCGCGCAGCTCCTCCGGGTCGACCAGGTCCAGCCGGACGCTCACCCAGCCGTGGCGTCCGACGTAGCGCGCGAAGGAGAACACCTCGGGCTCGGCGGCGATCAGTTCGGCCTGGTCCTCGCGGGTGGCCTTGACGGTGACGCTGTCGCCGTCGGGGTCGCCCATCGCGAAGACCTTGCCGCGCACCCGCAGGGTCTGGATGCCCCAGGTCGGTTCCTGGGCGGCCTCCGGCAGGGCCAGGGCCATCGCGCGGAACTCGTCGAACGTCACCATGGCGGCAGGGTAGAGCAGGGCCCCGCTGCGCGCCCCCGCACCCCCGGGCCGAGCGAGGGGGTGCGGGGCGCGGGCGGCGCTCAGCCGAGCGAGGCCCAGTTGTCGCAGGTCCGGTCGCCGTCGACCAGCCGGTCCGGGTGGCCGCTGCCGTCGGCGATCGAGATCCGGCGGTAGCTCTGGCCGCAGAAGACCCAGAACTCGCTGCTGCCGCTGACCCGTTGGCGGTCCGGGACGGGCAGGAAGCAGTCCACCCGGCTGAGCCCGTTCAGTGAGCTCCACTGGGAGAGCTCACGGTCGGTGCGCTCCCGTACGTCGGTGTGGGCGGAGCCGTCGGCGATCGAGATCAGCCGGTACTGCTGGCGGCCGCTGGTGGTGTGGAAGCACCAGTACCAGCTCTTCCCGCCGACCCGCTGCTGGTCCGGCACCGGCAGCCAGCAGTCGACCTGGCCGACGCCGCTGAGCGAGCCCCAGGAGGTGAGGTCGCGGTCCGAGCGTTCCAGCGCGGTGGTGTACCGGCCGCCGCCGCAGGTGATCGAGACCAGTCGGTACTGCTGGCGGCCGACGGTGCTGTGGAACACCCAGTACCAGCTCTTGCCGCCCGGGTCCTGCTGGTCCGGGACGGGCAGCACGCAGTCCACCCGGCCGATGCCCTGGAGGCAGGTCCAGCTGGTCAGCCAGGTGTCGTCCTCGACCTTGCGGTCGGTGTGGGCGGAGCCGTCGGCGACCGAGATCACCCGGCAGCGGTCGCCGTGGAAGGCCCAGTACCGGCTCTGGCCGCCCTTGCGGTACTGGTCCGGGACGCCGACGAACTCGTCGCACGGGTAGGCCTTCACGGGCTGCGGCTTGGGCTGCCCGCCGGTCTGGGTCCCCGTCTGGCCCGTCTGGCCGGTCTGGGTGCCGCTCTGGCCGGTCTGGCCCGTCTGGCTGCCGTTCTGCCCGACCGGGGTGAGCCGGCCCTCGCAGAGCCCGCGCAGGATGCCGAGCGAGGGCATGAAGGCGTAGACCGAGCCGGTGGTCCGGACGAACTGCTGGAAGCTCACCGGGGTGTGGTTGATCAGGCCGTCCGGCCCCCGGCTCTCGTGGTCGACGTCCGGGGCCTCCTGGGTCACCGGGTCCTTGCCGGGCACCGGCCTGGGGTCGGCGTGGCCGGGCGGGACGACGCCGCCGCTGTCCCGGTTCGGCGGGAAGTTCGGCTGGTCCATCCAGTCGGCCTGGATGAACTCGAACTGCCGCTGGATGTCGGCCTGGTAGCAGATGAACAGCAGTCCGCGCGGGTCGTCCGGGCCGCCCGGGCCCTCGGAGGCCGGGTCGAACGGGGCGCCGTACGGGGTGCCCCGGCGGATGATCCGCCGGCCGTCCAGGATCCCGGCGTCGAACGGCGGCTTGTCCGGGCTCTCCTGGAGGCCGGCCCGCGGGCTGGTCTTGCGCAGGTGCGACCAGAGCGGTGTGACCAGGCCCTCCAGGTCGTCCCGGAAGTCGAAGTCGTTGTCGTTGGCGGCGCTCGGGCTGTTCGGGACGTCCCGGTCCTGGTGCTTGCAGACCGGTGCGCCGGAGCGCCAGCGGCCGACCATCCGGGCGGCCAGCCACTCGGTGGTGGCGCTCTCCGGGACGGCCTTGGCCTGCTTGAGCTCCCGCAGCTTGACCGAGACCTGCGACCACCAGCCGGGGACGTCCTGGGCGAGCCGGCGGACCACCTGGAAGGAGCCGTTGCGCGCCCACTCGGGGTACTGGGACGGCGGGCCGCTGAACGCGTCGTTCTCCAGGCCGCAGACGAACTCGCCGGCCGGGAGCAGCCGGGTGCCCGGGTGGCCGTCCTCCTCCTCCGGCTTGGCCGGGTTCGGCCGGTCGAAGCCCTTGACGCCGGGTTCGCTGATGCCGTCCTTGAAGCCGAAGTGCTCCTTGCCGCGCCGACTGCCCAGCAGGGTCCGGGCGTTCTGTTGGTAGACGATCAGGACCCGGCACTCGGCGGCGGCGATCCGCTGCGCCTCGACGGCCGCCTGGAGGTCCTGCTCGGTGTCCGCGGAGATCTTGAGCAGGGCGTGGACGGGCTGGTTCCTCCCGTTGCCGAACAGCCAGTTCTCCGGGGAGTTGTCGCCGGTGTCGCCGAGCGCGCCGGCCCGCTGGGCCGAGCCCTCCTTGAAGGCCTCCAGGCCGCCGCCGACCGGCGGGGGTGTGGGGAACGGGTCGGTGGCGGCGAGCATCCGCAGGCCCTCGTAGGTGAAGCTGAGGCCCAGCCAGGTGGCGGTCAGCGACTTGGGGTCGTCGCCGCCGGAGGCGTTCCTGGCCTCGCTGAACGCCTCGTTGAACGTGGCGACCTGGCGGGTGGTGGAGATCTGCGGGGTCAGCCTGCGCAGCCAGTCGCGGGCGCGGGCGGCGTCCTCGAACTTGAGGAACAGGACGCTGACGTTGTCCTTCTTGAAGCCGGCCAGGATGTCGCCCTGGATCTCTTCGCTCTCGCGCAGGCTCGGTTCCGTCGTCATCGTGCTCGGGGCTCCTTTCGGGGTGGGGGTATCAGGCGGAGAGCTGGACCCATTGCGCGACGCTGGGCACGCCCTTGTCGCTGAGCAGGAAGAGCAGGTACCAGCCGGGCGGGGCGGCCTTGGCGTCCGGCGGGGCCTGGAACTCCAGCCGGTTGCCGGCCCGGCCGGTCAGCCGCAGGTCGACGTACCGCTGGCTGGTGTTGACCGAGTGGGTGGAGGTGGTCGGGGCCAGCAGGACGGCCCGGGCGGCGAGCCCCGGGGTGGTGCTGGTGACGGTGAACCTCTTGTCGTACCCGACCGGCGTGGTGGGCGCGTTGGCGAGTGCGGGCCGGTCGCCCTGGTGGAGGTAGGGCGGTTCGTAGATCTCGATGGTGCCGTTCATGGTGATCGGGCCGGTGGTGCCCGGGACGCCGTCGACGGTGCCGTTGACGTCCGTGTTGTTGGCCAGCTGCTGGAGTTCGTCGCCGGTCACCATGATCCGGCCGTCCGGCAGCACCACCGCGTTGGAGTGGTAGCCGCGCGGCAGCCGCTGGACCGGGCCGAGCTGCCAGTTGCCCTGGTCGTCGCGGAGTTCGATCTGGCGGTACTTGAGGTCGGCGTTCGGGTTGTACGGGCCGTTGCCGTAGTCGCGGATGTCGTAGGCGCCGTTGACCGTCATCAGTCGGCCGTTGGGCAGCAGCAGGGTGTCGTCCTGGGTGCGGCCGAAGGCGCGGGACTTCTCGGCGGTCCAGCTGCCGTTGGAGAAGCGCAGGGTGCCCGGGTTGTCCCGGTCGCCGCCGAGGACCAGGGCGGAGTCCGGGCCGTTCGCCCCGCCGGGCAGCATCACGGCGGAGCCGTAGTTGCGCTTGCGGCCGTCGGGGCGGGCGGTGAGGTCGGCGCGGGTCTCGGCGACCGGGTCGAACCGCCACTGCTCGTTCGCGGCGCGGCCGAAGCCGTACACGTTGCCGTCGTTGAGCGAGAACAGGTGCGGGTAGTCGAAGCTGAACGGCGCGTCGGCCCTGAACCGTTCGACCGGGGTGTTCTTCGGGGTGTCGGTCTTCTTCACCGGGACGGGGAAGGCCTTGGCGGGGAAGCGTTCGACCACCGGGGTCGGGGTGCCGTAGCCGAGTTCGGACTGGCCGGACATGATCAGCTGGCGGCCGTCGGCCCCGGTGACCACCGAGGGGTACCAACGGCCCACCGACATGTCGGGGTTGCGGGTCCAGGTCTCCGTCCACGGGTCGAAGACCAGCGAGAGCTTGGCGCCGGTGCCGCCGTTGCCGCCCAGGTTGCCGCCGAAGACGCCGAGCATGCCGTTGGGCAGGAAGGAGTGCCCGGAGCAGAAGAACGGCACCGGGCGGGGCTCGTCCAGGCCGTCCGGCATGTCCGAGACCGGCGGGTCGACCCGCTTGAAGGCGTCCTTGCCGGTGCCCTTGGCCGGGTCCCAGAGGAAGGCCCGGCCGGCGTTCTCCTTGCCGATGGTCTGGGTCGGGGCGGGTTCCTTCTCGGGGTTGGTCTCGATCCGTTCGAAGGAGAACAGCAGCACCTTGCCGGTGGGCAGCAGGGCGACGTGGTCGCCGAAGTCGGGGGACGGGAAGTACTCCTTGAAGGCGCCGAAGGTCTCCGGTGCGAAGGCCTTGTTGAGCTGGGCCTGGGAGGCGGTCAGGGCGTTGTACCGGTTGGTGCGGGTGGTCTGCGGGTAGTCGCCGACGCCGCGGACGGCCGCGCGCATCCGGGCGTGCTCCTCGGCGTGCTCCCGGCCCAGGGCGGCGACCTCGTCCTGCCGCACCTCCTCGGCGACCCGGCGGGAGTCGACGTGCGGGGCGAGGTCGTCCCCGCCGTGGGCGAGCGCCGGGGCGGCGGCGCTCAACAGGCTTCCGGTGGTGACCGCGAGGACCACGGCGGCGGCCGGCAGCCGGTGGCGGCCCCGGGGCCGGGACCGCGGGCGGGACGGGGACGGGGGCATGGATCTCCTCGGGGAGGGAGGGGTGTTCGGGGAGGGGGCGAATGCGGACGGACGGGCCGTGGGCGGGCGCGGTCCAGCGATGGTCGCCGACCGTCACAGAACATCACAGTGCGTGGTGGCGCGCATGTGCCGTGCCTCCCTTGGAGCGGTGCCCCTTCCGGGGATGCGCTGGAACGGCCGAAGGGGCGCGCACCGTTCGGTTGCGCGCCCCTTCGGAGCGGTGATCGCCGGCGTGGTCGCCGGGGCGTCACACCATGCCCAGCGCGTACGCGGCGAACAGCGCCGCCGCCGTGCCCGCCAGCGCCTTGCCGGCCCGGGAGAAGGCCGTCCACGGCCCGTCGAAGCGCCGGGTGAACCACCCGATCGTCACCAGGGCGGCCCCGAACAGCGGCAGCAGGGCCAGCCGGGCGGCCACCCAGCCGAGCGAGTCCGGCGCGGTCGTCAGCCCCGGCACGGCGCCCAGACCGGCCGCGCCGGGCACCGCCACCGCGAGCATCGCGCTCTGGTGCCAGCAGAAGATCGTCATCGCCGACAGGTTGACCGCCACCACCGGCAGCCACAGCAGCGGACGGCGGGTCAGCAGCCGGCCCAGCCGCTCCCGCAGCAGCACCGCCGCGCCGCACTGCACCGCGGCCAGGGCCAGCACCAGCAGGGACGGCGGGTGCGAGTTGGTCCGCTCGACGCCCGGCACCCCGACCATGCTCGCCGGGTAGTGGAACACCACCAGCAGGACCGCGAACAGCGCCGCGCCGCCGAACAGCAGCACCCGGGCGGCCGACCGGCCGAGCCGGCCCTGCGCCCACAGCACGCCCAGCTGGTAGCCGAACATCCAGCCCGGCAGCAGGTTCAGCAGCCCCACCCAGGACGGCACCGCCTCGGCCCACGGCCCGTACCGCAGCAGGTCGACCAGCGCGACCGAGGCCACCAGCAGGCCCGCCGACCACGCGCCGAGCCGCCGCCCGAAGGCCACGCAGAGCGGGGTGAGCGCGGTCAGCGCCAGGTACACCCCGATGTACCAGAGCGGCTGCACCACCAGCGTGGCGCCGGTGCGCAGGGTGTCCGCGGGCACCCCGAGCCGGGGCAGCAGCGGGATCAGCAGCGCCCACACCGCCGTCACCCCCAGCACCGGCCGCAGCAGCCGGACCGTCCGGGCCCGCAGCCAACTCCCGTACGTCAGCCCCTTCTCCCGGGCCCGCTCCAGCGAGCGGACCGAGGAGTGGCCGCCGACCAGGAAGAACACCCCGAGCATCTGGAGCACCCAGCTGGCCGGGGCGAGGCCGCCCAGGGCGGAGAGCGGGCTGGCGTTGTGCAGGGCGCCGTCGGCGGAGAGGGTCAGGCCGCCGAGCATCCAGTGGCCGATCGGGACGGACAGCAGGGCGAGGGCGCGCAGGCCGTCCAGGGCGCGGTCGCGGCTCGCGGGGGTCTTCGCGTCGACCTTCGCGGCGGCGCGGCGCAGGGTGGCGACGGGGTGGGGCAGGGTGCTGGTGGGGCGGGCCATGGTGGTGTTCCTTCCTTGGCGGGGGGTGGGGCTCAGCGGCCCTGGGCGATGGCGGCGTAGGCGGCGAGGGAGGCGGTGCCGGGGGTGAAGTAGCCGGTGTGGCCGTGGGATCCGGTGGACGGCAGCGGGCGGGCGCCGAAGCCGGGCTCGGTCGGGTCGGCGCCGTGGCCGAGGCCGAGGAACCGGACGTTGGGCACGTCGCCGATCCAGTCCGAGTCGTTGCGGGCGGTGGCCCAGAGCGGCACCGCGGGGTCGAGGTCGGCGGCCGAGTCGACGCCCATGCCGGGCGAGCCGAGCACCACCAGGCCGGAGGCCCGGGCGGGGGTCGGGCGGGCCAGGCCGCAGACCACCGAGCCGTAGCTGTGGCAGAACACCGTGGGCGGGGCCTGCGGGGTGGTGGTGGCGGCGAGTCCGTCCAGGAACCGGTCGAGGCGGTCGGCGCCGGCCCGGGCGAGGTCCTCGGTGGCGGCGTCGACGCCGACGCCGACCGGGGTGGTGTAGCCGGCCCAGGCGATCACGGCGGTCCGCCCGTCGGTGGCCCGGTACAGGGCGCGGGCCATGCCGGCGGGGGTGCCGTACGGCTCGGTGGCGCGGTCGAAGGTGAGCAGGTCGATGTCCGAGCCGGGGACGATCACGGCGGTGCGGGGGGCGGTGGCGAGGTCGCCGAACACCTCGGCGACCTGGCCGCGGCCGCGCGGGTCGAAGGCGAGGACCTGCCGGCCGCCGTCCAGCAGGGTGCGGTAGCGCTCGGCGCGGGTGCGGGCGGCCTGCTGGACGTGCGGGGTGAGGGCCGGGTCGGTGGTCCGGGCGAGTTCCCGGTCGCGTTCGGCGGTGAGGGCCAGGGTGTTGGCCCGGTACCGGAGCGGGACCGGGGCGCCGTCCAGGTTGCCGACCACCAGGGGGTGCCGGGCGGCCAGGGCCTGCTGCTGGGCGGGCGTCAACCCGGCGAAGAAGGCGGCCACTTGGGCGGGCGTGCTGGTGGCCGGGTCGGGGAGGCGCAGGCCGAGTGCGGTGTCGGCGGTCCAGGCGGCGCTGCCGGGCGGCGGGCCGGTGACGGCGGCCTGGGTGTCGGCGGCCCAGCCACCCGCGCCGAGCACCGCCGCCAGCGCCAGCGCGGTGGCGGCGAGCGCCCGCTTGGTACGGAGCTTGCGCATGTCCCTGTTCTCCCTCGTCCGTTCGGCAGCCGGCTTCGGCTTTCGACGAGGAGGAAGGTAAGAAGACGACGGCCCCGCGGACGTCACACCGCGGGGCCAACTACCCGGTGCTACCGGGGTATGAGGGGGACAACCCCCCTTACTCGCCGGGGGTCACCAGGCCGGACTCGTAGGCCAGCACGACGGCCTGGGCGCGGTCGCGCAGGTCGAGCTTGCCGAGGATGCGCCCGATGTGGGTCTTGACGGTCTGTTCGGCGAGCACCAGCTGGGCGGCGATCTCCTGGTTGGACAGGCCGCGGGCGATCAGCCCCAGCACCTCGGTCTCCCGCGGGGTCAGGCCGTTGAGCCGCAGTTTGGGGTCGCGGCGCCTGGCGGGCTTGTTGCGGGCGAAGTCGGCGATCAGCCGCCGGGTGACGGAGGGGGCGAGCAGGGCCTCGCCGGCCGCGACCACCCGGACCGCGGCGATCAGGTCGGCCGGCGGGGCGTCCTTGAGCAGGAAGCCGCTGGCCCCGGCGCGCAGCGCCTCGTACACGTAGTCGTCCACGTCGAAGGTGGTCAGCATCAGCACCTTGGGCCGGTGGGCGCCGGGGACCTCGGGGTCGAGCAGTCGCCGGGCGGCCTCCAGGCCGTCCATGACGGGCATGCGGACGTCCATCAGGACCACGTCCGGGTGGGTGCGGCCGGTGACCTCCAGGGCCTGGGCGCCGTCCGCCGCGTCCCCCACCACGTCGATGTCGCTCTGCGCGTTGAGCAGGGCGGCGAAGCCGGCCCGCACCATGGCCTGGTCGTCGACGATGATCACGCGGATGGTCATACGGGTGTCTCCTGGGGTGGGTCGAGCGGCAGGACGGCGGCCACCTTGAAGCCGCCGTCCGGCAGCGGGCCGGTGTCCAGCCTGCCATCGACCAGCCGGACGCGTTCACGCATGCCGACCAGGCCGTGCCCGGTGCCCTCGACCGAGGCCTCCAGCGACTCGGTGTGCTGGGACGGGGGCGCGTTGACCACGGTGAGCCGCAGTTCCGGGCCGTCCGCCGACAGCGACACCCAGGTCCGGGCGCCGGGGGCGTGCCGGACCACGTTGGCCAGCGCCTCCTGGACGATCCGGTAGACGGAGAGGCCGACGGCCTGCGGCAGCAGCTCGGCCAGCCCCTCGTCCACGGCCAGTTCGGCGGGCACCCCGGCCCGCCCCACCGTCTCGACCAGCTGGGTGAGTTGGGCCACGCCCGGCTGCGGGGCCTTCTCCCCGGAGGCGTCCTCGCTGCGCAGCACCCCGAGCAGCCGGCGCATCTCGGCCAGCGACTCGCGTGCGGTGCCGGCGATCGCGGTGAACTCCTCGGCGGCGTCGTCCGGGACGCCCTGGATCCGGTACGGCGCGCTGGCGGCCTGCACCGCGATCACCGACATGTGGTGGGCCACCACGTCGTGCAACTCCCGGGCGATCCGGGCGCGTTCCTCCAGCAGGGTGCGCCGCTCGCGCTCCACCTCGCTGATCTGCTCCTGCTCGGTGAGCAGCCGGCGGGCGACCGCGCGGTCCTGCACGGCCCAGCCGAGCAGCAGGACGGCTCCGCTGAGCGCGATCAGCAGCACGGTGGTGCCGTCGCCGGCCCGGGGCAGTCCGAGGGTGGTGGTGAGGACGGTGAGCAGGAAGGTGGCGATCCAGACCGAGATCACGGTGGCCCGGCGCTCGCGCAGCCCGAGGGCGAGCAGCAGGAAGAGGTACGCGATGATCATCGGCGCCGTCCACGGCCAACTGCCCATCAGCTGGTGGTGGCGGGCGGTGATGGCGGCGGTGAGGACCAGGGTGGGGGCGCTGATCCACCAGGCGGCCAGCGGGCGGGTGATGGCGAGGAACAGCGGGGTGGTCTGGGCGACGGTGAGTGCGGCGGCGACCGGCAGCACCAGGCCGTAGAAGCCGACCAGGGTGGCGATCCCGGAGGGGATCAGCGAGGCCTGGAGGATGATCGCGACGGCGAACGGGATCCTGCGCACCCAGCGTCGGCGGGAGTTCCCGAGCAGCGGGGTCTCGTTCTCGCTGGGGATGGTCAGGTTCTGCCTCAGGGTGCGCAGTTGTCGGGCGGCGAACCTGCGGGCGTCGGCGGCGGTGAGCGTCTTCATCGCGGGCCAGCCTAGGAGCACGGGCCCGGGTCGCGCGTCGGACTGGAGCGCGAACCTCCGGGTACCACCCGGGTACGGGGTGGTACCCGGGTACTACGGGCGGGCGCTAAGGGCGCTAAGGGCGCTAAGGGCGCTACGGGCGGTCGCGCCAGTGGCCGGCCAGGGCGGGGCCGAGCTGGTCGAAGTAGCGCTCGATCACCACGACCATGCCCTCGGGGCCGGCCGGTTCCTGCTCGGCGGTCCAGGAGAGGTGGGCGGCGCGCAGCAGGCTGCCGAAGACGGCGGCGAGCACGACCGGGCGCAGGTCCTCGGCGGGGTCGAGTCCTTCGCGTTCGGCGAGCACCTGGACCACCAGCCGCTCCTGCTCGGTGACCCGGCGCAGGTGGGCGGCGAGCAGGGCGGGGGTGTCCTCGATGATGCGCAGCAGTTCGAGGGCGCTGCCGATGGAGTTGGGGCCGGAGGCCCGGGCGTTCCCGAGGTCGCGCCAGGCCTGGACGATCGAGGCGCGCAGGGCCTGGAGCGGGGTCTCCTCGGTGGGCCGGTGGCGCAGGCAGTGGATGAAGTAGTCCTCGGCGTCGGCCATCACGGCGAGGGCGACCTCGTCCTTGTTGGCGAAGTAGCGGAAGAAGGTGCGCGGGGAGACGTCGACGGCGGAGGCGATCTCGTCGACGGTGGTCCTGGCGAAGCCCTGGCCGAGGAAGAGCGCGTGGGCGGCCTGTACCAGGGCGTCCCGGGTCTGCTGCTTCTTGCGCTCGCGCAGGCCGGGGGCCCGGCCGAGGTCCTCCGGGGTGCCGACGGGGTGGGGGGTGCGAGCGGCCATGGCGGGGGCCTTCCGGGGCGCGGGTGTGGCGGGTGGGAGCACAACCTTAGCCGCCTGACAAATGGCAGTTCCGGCCACAAGTCACTGTTTGCCGAATGTCAGTCGCTGACATAATCTGCCGGAGTGGCGCTCGTCGGCCGGGCACTCGTGGGGACGGGTGGGTCGTCGCAGCGCCACCACCACGTGCCGGTCTCTGTCACGCCCCCGGAGGGCCCAGATGAGTCAGTCCGTCGTCAAGAACTCCGAGGCGGACGCGGCGCCGCCGTCGAAGCCGCCGGCCGGGGGAGGGCTCAAGGGGCACCCCTGGCTGACCCTGCTGACCGTCGCGGTCGGCGTGATGATGGTCGCCCTGGACGGCACGATCGTCGCGATCGCCAACCCGGTGATCCAGGAGAAGCTCGGGGCCGCGCCCTCCGAGATCCAGTGGGTCACCAGCGGCTACCTGCTGGCGCTCGCGGTCTTCCTGATCACCGCCGGCAAGATCGGCGACCGCTTCGGCCACAAGAGCACCTTCCTGGTCGGCGCGGTCGGCTTCGCCGCCACCTCGGCCGCGATCGGCTTCGCGGGCAACATCCAGACCGTGATCGCCTTCCGCGTCCTCCAGGGCCTGTTCGGCGCGCTGCTCCAGCCCGCCGCGCTCGGCCTGCTGCGCGGGGCCTTCCCGGCCGACAAGCTCAACATGGCGATCGGCATCTGGGGCGGGGTGATCGGCGCGTCCACCGCGGCCGGCCCGATCGTCGGCGGCCTGCTGGTCGAGCACGTCAACTGGGAGTCGGTGTTCTTCATCAACATCCCGGTCGGTCTGGCCGCGGTGGCCCTCGGCCTGTGGATCCTCAAGGACGTACGGGCCGAGAACGCCGCGAAGTCCTTCGACCTGCCGGGCATCGGGCTGCTCTCGGTCGGGATGTTCGCGCTGGTCTTCGGGATCATCAAGGCCCCCGAGTGGGGCTGGGGCGACGCCCGGACGCTGCTGTTCCTGGGCGGCGCGGTGCTGCTGATGGTGCTCTTCGCGCTCTGGCAGGGCCGGGCGAAGGAGCCGCTGATCCCGCTGAGCCTGTTCCGCTCGGTGCCGCTGTCGGCGGGCGTGCTGCTGATGGTGCTGATGGCCTTCGCGTTCTTCGGCGCGATCTTCTTCGTGACCTTCTACCTCCAGAACGTGCACGGGATGAAGCCGGTCGACGCCGGCATCCACCTGCTGCCGATGACCGGCATGATGATCGTCGGCGCGCCGCTGGCGGGCATCGCGATCGGCAAGCTCGGCCCGCGGATCCCGATCATGGTCGGGATGCTGCTCACCACCGGTGCGATGGTCGGCATGTCCACCCTGGACACCGGCTCCGGCACCGGCGTGATGTCGCTCTGGTTCGTCCTGATGGGCCTCGGCATCAGCCCGGTCATCGTCGGCGCCACCGAGGTCATCGTCGGCAACGCCCCGCTGGAGCTGTCCGGCGTGGCCGGCGGCCTCCAGCAGGCCGCGATGCAGGTCGGCGGCAGCCTGGGCACCGCCGTGCTGGGCGCCCTGATGGCCGCCAAGGTCGGCGACGTGCTGCCCGGCAACTGGGCGAAGGCCGGTCTGCCGCCGGTCGAGGACCCGCAGGCGGCCGCGGGCCTCAAGCAGGCGGCCCAGCTGGGCATCACCCCGCCGGCCCCGCCCGGCACCCCGCAGCAGGCGGTGGACCTGATGGCCGGCGCCGTGCACCAGTCCTTCGTCAGCGGGATGTCGCTGGCCTTCGCGGTGGCCGCGGTGGTGGCGTTCGGCGCCGCCCTGCTGGCCCTGCTGACCCGCCGCGGCGAGACCGACGCGGGCCCGGCCGTGCACATCTGAGCCGGCCGGCGGACGGCCCCGGACTCCGTGGGGGAGTCCGGGGCCGTCGTGCTGCCCGGGGTGCCGCTCAGACCCGGGTGAGGGCCACCAGCGGGATCGTCCGGGCGGCCTCGCGGTACTCGGCGAACTGCGGCTGGGCGGCCAACTGGCGGGCCCAGAGCGCGTCGTGCTCGGCCGGGTCGACCGCGGCCGCCACGGCCGGGTAGCGCTCGGCGCCGAGCTCGACGGTGACCTCCGGGTGGGCGACCAGGTTGCGGTACCAGACCGGGTCGGTGTCGCTGCCGCCGTTGGAGGCGAAGACCACCAGCCGCTCGCCGTCCGGCAGGTGGACCAGCGGGGTGGTGCGCGGCTCGCCGCTGCGGGCGCCGACCACGGTGAGCAGCAGCAGCGGCATCCCGGCGAGGTCGCCGCCCACCACCCCCTCGCCGGCCCGGAACTCGGCGATCACCTTGCGGTTGAACTCTCCCGCGCCGTCGGCGGGTTCGGGGTGGTGGTGCGTGCTCTGGTTCGTCATGGCGTCGAGCGTAGGACCTGACCCGGGTGTCCGGGGCGGGAACGCCGAAGGGCCGGACCCCGTACGGGAGTCCGGCCCCTCTCAGGCGCTAGCGGGTGATCAGGCGTCGCCGCCGGCGGCACCCGGGTCGGCCGCGGTCACGTCCAGCAGCTGGTAGCGGTCGATCGCCTCCTTCAGCGCCGAGCGGTCGATCTTGCCCTGCTTGGCGAGCTCGGTGAGCACGCCCAGGACGACCGACTGCGCGTCGATGTGGAAGAAGCGACGGGCCGCACCGCGGGTGTCGGCGAAGCCGAAGCCGTCGGCGCCCAGCGACTGGTACTGGCCCGGCACCCAGCGGGCGATCTGGTCCGGAACGGCGCGCATCCAGTCGGACACCGCGACGACCGGGCCCTCGGCGCCCTGGAGCTTCTGGGTGACGTACGGCACCCGCTGCTGCTCCTCGGGGTGCAGCAGGTTGAACTCCTCGGCCTCCACCGCGTCGCGGCGCAGCTCGTTCCAGGAGGTCGCGGACCAGACGTCGGCCTTGACGTTCCACTCCTCGGCGAGGATGCGCTGGGCCTCCAGGGCCCACGGCACGGCCACGCCGGAGGCGAGGATCTGGGCCGGGATCTGGCCGGCGGTGGCCGGCGCGTACCGGTGCAGACCCTTGAGGATGCCCTCGACGTCCACGTTCTCGGGCTCGGCCGGCATCTTGATCGGCTCGTTGTAGACGGTCATGTAGTAGAACACGTCCTCGCCGTGCGGGTGCTCGGCGCTGGAGCCGTACATCCGCCGCAGACCGTCCTGGACGATGTGCGCGATCTCGAAGCCGTACGCCGGGTCGTACGCGACGACGCCGGGGTTGGTCGAGGCCAGCAGGTGCGAGTGGCCGTCGGCGTGCTGCAGGCCCTCACCGGTCAGCGTGGTGCGGCCGGCGGTGGCGCCGATCACGAAGCCGCGGGCCAGCTGGTCGGCCATCTGCCAGAACTGGTCGCCGGTGCGCTGGAACCCGAACATCGAGTAGAAGACGTACACCGGGATCAGCGGCTCGCCGTGGGTCGCGTAGGACGAACCGGCGGCGATCAGCGAGGCGGTGCAGCCGGCCTCGGAGATGCCGTCGTGCAGCATCTGGCCGGTCGGCGACTCCTTGTAGGCCAGCAGCAGGTCGCGGTCGACCGACTCGTAGGTCTGGCCCAGCGGGTTGTAGATCTTCGCCGACGGGAACAGCGAGTCCATGCCGAAGGTGCGGTACTCGTCCGGCGCGATCGGCACGAAGCGGTTGCCGATGCCCTTGTCCCGCATGAGGTCCTTGAGCACCCGGACGAACGCCATCGTGGTGGCGATGGTCTGGTTGCCGGAGCCCTTCTTGACCGCCTTGTACGCGTCGTCGCCGGGCAGTTCCAGCTTGCGCGGGCGCACCTTGCGGGTCGGCACGTAGCCGCCCAGCTCGCTGCGGCGGTCGTGCATGTACTGGATCTCTTCCGAGTCGCGGCCCGGGTGGTAGTAGGGCGGGTAGCCCTCGTCCAGCTGCTTGTCGGTGATCGGCAGGTGCAGCCGGTCGCGGAAGCGCTTGAGGTCCTCGACCGTCAGCTTCTTCATCTGGTGGGTGGCGTTGCGGCCCTCGAAGTTGGGGCCCAGCGTCCAGCCCTTGACCGTCTGGGCCAGGATGACCGTCGGCTGGCCCTGGTGCTCGCGGGCGGCCTTGAACGCCGCGTAGATCTTCTTGTGGTCGTGGCCGCCGCGACCCAGGTGCTGGATCTGCTGGTCGGTCATGTTCTCGACCATGGCGCGCAGGCGCAGGTCGCCGCCGAAGAAGTGGTCGCGGATGTACTGGCCGGTCTCGGTGGCGTAGGTCTGGAACTGGCCGTCCACCGTGGTGTTCAGCTTGTTGACCAGGACGCCGTCGCGGTCCTGCGCGAGCAGCGGGTCCCAGCTGCGGTCCCAGACCAGCTTGATCACGTTCCAGCCGGCGCCCCGGAACTGGGACTCCAGCTCCTGGATGATCTTGCCGTTGCCGCGGACCGGGCCGTCCAGGCGCTGCAGGTTGCAGTTGACCACGAAGGTCAGGTTGTCCAGGCCCTCACGGGCGGCCAGCGAGAGCTGGCCGAGCGACTCGGGCTCGTCCATCTCGCCGTCGCCGAGGAAGGCGTAGACCTGCGAGTCCGAGGTGTCCTTGATGCCCCGGTGCTCCAGGTAGCGGTTCATCCGCGCCTGGTAGATCGCACCGAGCGGGCCGAGGCCCATCGAGACGGTCGGGAACTCCCAGAAGTCCGGCATCAGCCGCGGGTGCGGGTAGCTGGACAGGCCGTACGGGGCCTTCGACTTCTCCTGGCGGAACGCGTCGAGCTGCTGCTCGGTGAGTCGGTCCAGCAGGAAGGCGCGGGCGTAGATGCCGGGGGAGGCGTGACCCTGGAAGAAGATCTGGTCGCCCGACTCGCCCTCGGCGTCCTTGCCGCGGAAGAAGTAGTTGAAGCCGACGTCGTACAGCGACGCGGAGGAGGCGAAGGTGGCGATGTGCCCACCGACGCCGATGCCCGGGCGCTGCGCCCGGGAGACCATGACGGCCGCGTTCCAGCGGGTCGCGTTGAGGATCTTGCGCTCGATCTCCTCGTTGCCGGGGAAGAACGGCTCGTCCTTGGTCGCGATGGTGTTCACGTAGTCCGTGCTGCGCATCTCGGGCACGGCGACACGCTTCTCGCGGGCGCGCTCGATCAGCCGCAGCATCAGGTAACGGGCACGCTCACGCCCCCGCTCGTCGATGGCCGCATCGAGCGACTCCAGCCATTCCGCGGTCTCCTCGGGATCGAAGTCCGGGACCTGACTCGGAAGGCCGCCAATGATGATCGGGTTGCGATCGGATCCGGAAGCCACGCTGTTCCTTCACTGTCGGTCGAAACTGAGGTGTGTCGCGCCGCCTCCATCGTGCTACCGCGCTCGGAGATCCGTCATCTCTACCGATCGGTAACCGTTCCGCCTGGTGGACGGAACGGTCTGGTGGTGCGCGTCGCGGGCTTCTTCGTCCGCTCCGCACACCCCCGGGTGTTACGAAAAGAGGTGGTCCGACCTGGTGTCCCGTCCGCCCGATGGCGGGCGGCCGGGGTGAGGGCCAACAGGAGACTCTACGCCCGCGCACGCGCGGACCCCGAATGCCGTTCGCATCTCGGGCACGCGTACGGCCTGTGGGCCGGGACCACCCGAAGCATCCTTGTCCCACGCAGAGAAGGGCAAATCGGTGTGATTCCCGACACCTCGCCCGGCGTGTCCCGCTGCGACACGTCAACCTTTGGGGGGGATCGGCGGTCGGGTACTTGCGCGAACCGCCGCGCCCGTGTGGACTACGGCCACAGCCTCGGCATGGATGCCGGGCCGAATACTGGAGGTTATTCCCGTGAGCGCGACCGCGGACCCCGCGGACAAGTCCAACCCGGCGACCCGTCTCGGCTTCGAAGAAGGCCAGATCGTCCAGGAGCTGGGGTACGACGAAGACACTGACCAGGATCTCCGTGAGGGCATCGAGGAGATCACCGGGACGGAGCTCGTCGACGAGGACTACGACGACGTCGCGGACGCCGTCCTGCTGTGGCACCGCGACGAGGACGGGGATCTCACCGACTCCCTCGTGGACGCCCTGGAGTACCTGGCCGAGGGCGGGCTGATCTGGCTGCTGACGCCCAAGACCGGCCGGGACGGCCACATCGAGGCGTCCGACATCGCGGACGCGGCGAAGACCTCCGGCCTGTCGCAGACCAGCTCGATCGCGGTGGCCAAGGACTGGGCGGCGACCCGACTGGCGACCAAGTCCACGGCGAAGCAGCCCAAGCAGCGCTGAACGGGCCCCGAGCCTCGCGCCGGGCCCCTTCGGAGGATCTCCTCCGTCGGGGCCCGGCGCTTTTTCGTGCGGGCGTCCGTGCGGCTCTCCGGGCGGGCGGGCGTTCCGGGTGCTCCGGGAGTCGGGTGTCGAGGCGTTCCGGAGGTCGGGTGCCGGGGTGTTCCGCGCGTTCGCTCAGGGCGGAAGGGGTGGGCCTTCCGGTGGGCGGCGTCATCCGTTCGGCCGAACGTCGGTCAACGGATGCGAGGATGTCGCCTGCCGTGCCCGTAGCGCGGCCAGATCGCGTCAGAAAGGTCCCGCTCATGGCCGTCGAGATCGGCACCCAGGCTCCGGACTTCGAGCTCAGCACCCAGCACGGGGAGACGGTCCGGCTGGCCGATTTCCGCGGCCGCAAGCACGTCGTCCTGGTCTTCTACCCGTTCGCCTTCACTGGCGTCTGCACCGGTGAGCTGGGCGCGATCCAGCGCGAGCTGGCCGGGCTGCAGAACGACGAGGTCCAGGTGCTCGGCGTCTCCTGCGACTCGCAGTTCTCCCAGCGGGTCCTCGCCGACCGGGAGGGCCTGGAGTTCCCGCTGCTGGCCGACTTCTGGCCGCACGGCGAGGTCACCCGGGCCTACGGCGTCCTGGACGAGCGGAAGGGCTGCCCGCTGCGCGGCACCTTCGTGATCGACAAGGCCGGCACGGTGCGCTGGAGCGTCGTCAACGGCCTCCCGGACGCCCGGGACGAGCAGGAGTACCTCAAGGCCCTGGCGGCCCTCTGAGCCCCCCGGACGGCCCCACGGGGCCCGTGCGACCCTCCGGCCCCGCCGTTCGGGCGTGCGTACGGGAACCCGGTACTACGCTCGGGCCGTTGGCGGAGTGCGGCGTACGTCCGTTTTTCGTCGGTCGGCGCCGCGAACCGCACCACCCGGGGGCACCACCCGTGCCTCCCGATTCTTGGAGGACACGTGGGAGTCAGCCTCAGCAAGGGCGGCAACGTCTCGCTCACCAAGGAGGCGCCGGGTCTCCAGGCCGTCGTGGTCGGCCTGGGCTGGGACGTCCGGACCACCACCGGGACGGACTTCGACCTGGACGCCAGTGCGCTGCTCTGCAACGAGCAGGGCAAGGTCGGTTCGGACGGGAACTTCGTGTTCTTCAACAACCTGAAGAGCCCGGACGGCTCGGTCGAGCACACCGGCGACAACCTGACCGGTGAGGGCGAGGGCGACGACGAGGCGATCAAGGTCAACCTGGCCACCGTCCCGGCCGACGTGCAGAAGATCGTCTTCCCGGTGTCGATCTACGACGCCGAGAACCGGGGCCAGAACTTCGGCCAGGTGCGCAACGCGTTCATCCGGGTGGTGAACCAGGCGAACAACGTCGAGCTGGCGCGCTACGACCTCTCCGAGGACGCCTCCACCGAGACCGCGATGGTCTTCGGCGAGCTCTACCGCAACGGCGGCGAGTGGAAGTTCCGCGCCATCGGCCAGGGCTACGCCTCCGGCCTGCGCGGCATCGCCCAGGACTTCGGCGTCAACGTCTGAGTCCTCCTGCGGCGCAAGGGTCTTGCGCGGTCCCCGGGGCGGCCCCGGACCTTCGAGGTCCGGGGC
>NZ_JBHWIV010000101.1:0-29741 GCF_042731675.1 Kitasatospora sp. NPDC059827
TGGCGCCATCCCGGCCGCCCCCGTATTGGTTTACTCTGTGCCGGCGGCCCCCCCCCCGCCCCGCCCCCTCCACCCCGCGGGCCGGGCCCGCGCCCGGGGCCCCCCCCCCCGCGGGGGGCGGGGGACCCTCCGACGAACGACGGCCGTACGGCCGGGGTCCTACAGGCCGACCTCGCGCATCAGCTGGCCGACCTCGGGGTTGGTCAGGCGGCGCAGCCAGCCCGACTTCTGGTCGCCCAGGGCGATCGGACCGAAGTGGGTGCGCACCAGCTTCTCGACCGGGAAGCCGACCTCGGACAGCATCCGGCGGACGATGTGCTTGCGACCCTCGTGCAGGGTCACCTCGACCAGGTAGTTCTTGCCGACGTTGGAGATCACCTTGAAGCTGTCGGCGCGCGCGTAGCCGTCCTCCAGCTCCACGCCCTTGGCCAGCTGCTTGCCCAGGTCACGCGGGATCGGGCCCTGGATAGCGGCCAGGTAGGTCTTGGTCACGCCGTACTTCGGGTGGGTCAGGCGGTGGGCCAGCTCGCCGTGGTTGGTGAGCAGGATGATGCCCTCGGTCTCGGTGTCCAGCCGGCCGACGTGGAACAGCCGGGTCTCCCGGTTGGTCACGTAGTCGCCCAGGCACTGGCGGCCGTCCGGGTCCTCCATGGTGGAGACCACACCGGCCGGCTTGTTGAGCGCGAAGAACAGGTAGGACTGGGTGGCGACGGTCAGGCCGTCGACCTTGATCTCGTCCTTCTCCGGGTCGACCCGCTTGCCCTGCTCGGTGACCTGCTTGCCGTTGACCGAGACCCGACCCTGCTCGATCAGCTCCTCGCAGGCCCGCCGGCTGCCGACGCCGGCCCGGGCCAGCACCTTCTGCAGGCGCTCGCCCTCGGGCTCGCCGAAGGTCTTGGGCAGCTTGACGGCCGGCTTGTCGTGCCGGGCCAGCACGGCGTCCTCGATCCTGGCCTGGAGCTCGCGCGAGCGCTGCGGCTGGCGGCGCGGGTCGCCCGGGGCGCCCTGGCCCTCCCGGCGCGGGCGCGGAGCCGGGCCGGGACGCCGGCCGGTGAAGCCGCCGCGGGCCGGGGTGGCGTTCGGGCCACCGCCGAACTCGGGGCGGTCGTACTTGCGCTCCTCGGGCCGCAGCGGGCGGTCCGGGAAGCGGCGGTCGTCGCGCCGGTCGTCACGCCGGTCGTCCCGACGGCCGCCGTCGCGCCCGTAGGAACCGCCACGCGAGCCCGACCCCGAACCCGAGCCGCCACCGTACGAACCGCCGCGCGAACCCGAACCGGAACCCGAACCGCCACCGTACGAACCACCGCCGTACGAACCACCGCGCGAACCCGAGCCGGAACCCGAGCCGCCGCCGTACGAACCGCCGCGCGAACCCGAGCCCGAGCCCGAACCGCCGCGACCGCCGCCGCTGCCGCCGCCGTAGGAGCCGCCCCGACCCCCGCCCTGTCCGCCGCGACCGCTACCGCCGCCGCTGCCGTTCCTGCCGTTGCCACTGCTACGCATCAAAGTGTCCGTACGTCGTTCCGTCTGGGATGTGCGGTCGTCTCGGCCGACCTCACCTCCCCCTACCGATCAGGCGTTGCCCGATCGGCCTCGCCACTGCCGTCCGCGGCCTGCGCGGCAGCGGCGGAGACCGCCTCCGCGATCATCGTGCCCTCCAGGGACTCCGCTTCCACGTCGTCGACCTCGGGCAGGAAGGGAGCGAGCTCCGGCAGCTCGTCCAAGCCGCGGAGCCCCATCCGTTCCAGGAAGTAGTTCGTCGTCCGATACAGGATCGCACCTGTTTCGGGCTCGGATCCGGCCTCTTCCGCCAGTCCTCGCTGTACCAGGGTACGCATCACGCCGTCACAGTTCACACCGCGGACGGCGGAAACCCGTGATCTGGACACCGGCTGCCGGTAGGCGACCACCGCCAGGGTCTCCAGCGCGGCCTGGCTGAGCCGGGCCTGCTGGCCGTCCAGCAGGAAGCGGTCGACCGCCTCGGCGCAGGTCTCCCGGCTGTAGAACCGCCAACCGCCGGCCACCAGCCGCAGGTCGAAGCCACGCCCCTGGGCGGTGTACTCGGCGGCCAGGCCGCGCAGCGCAGCGCCCACCTCGGCCCGCGACCGCTCCAGCACCCCGGCCAGCCGCTCCTCGCCGACCGGCTCGTCGACGACCATCAGGATCGCCTCCAGCTCGGCCCGCAACCCCGGCCCGACCGGTCCGGGCCCCAGCGGCTCCGTTCCGACCGGCTCCGTTCCGACCAGCTCCGTGCCGGTCGACTCCGTTCCAGTCGACTCCGTCGCACCGGAAGTCGACGGGCCCGACTTCTGGTGCACCACCCGGGGCCCGCCGTCCCCCGACTCCGCGGCGGCACCCGGCGGCGCCACCGGGGCTTCCTGAGCTGCCTGCGCCACCGGAGCCGCCACCGGCTCCGGCAGCAGCTCGAAGGCCGGCTCCAGCCACTCCTCCGCCCGCGGCTGCCCCGGCAGCCCGAGCGGGCGCCGCACCGGCCTCCCGACGCCCTTCCCGACGCCCTCGCCACCGCTCATCGCCGCCCGTCCTCCTCCTCGGCCCGCTCCGCACCGTCGGCGGGCCGGTCGAACTCGTCCGTCACCTCGACCGGGCCCCGGCCCTCCTCGGCCACCCAGCGCACCCGCAGCTCCCCGAGCGCCTCCGGCTGCTCGAAGTCCAGCGCCCGCTCCCGGTACAGCTCCAACAGCGCCAGGAACCGGGCGACCACCACCAGGGTGTCCGGCGCGTCCGCGACCAGCTGCTGGAAGGAGGCCTCGCCGAGCTCGGTGAGCAGCCCGACCACCAGCGCGGCCTGCTCGCGCACGCTGACCGGCGGGGCGTGGATGTGGTCCACGTACACCACCGGCTCGGGCTTGGGCTCCATCGCCTTGGCCGCCAGCTGGGCGAGCCGCTCCGCGCCGACGGTGATGACCACCTCGGGCAGCAGCTCCGCGTGCCGGGGCTCCAGCCCGACGGCCCGGGGGCGGCGCAGCAGCTCGGCCGCCCAGCGCTCGCCGAACAGCGCGGCCGCCCGCTTGTACGCCCGGTACTGCAACAGCCGCGCGAACAGCAGGTCACGCGCCTCCAGCAGGGCGAGGTCCGCCTCGTCCTCGACCTCGGCCACCGGCAGCAGCCGGGCGGCCTTGAGGTCGAGCAGGGTGGCGGCCACCACCAGGAACTCGGTCGCCGCGTCCAGGTCCCAGTCCGGGCCCATCGCCCGGATGTGCGCCAGGAACTCGTCCGTCACGGTGGCCAGCGCCACCTCGGTGACGTCCAGCTTGTGCTTGGCGATCAGGCCGAGCAGCAGGTCGAAGGGGCCCTCGAAGTTGTCCAGCCGTACCCGGAAGCCGCCCCGGGGCTCCTCCTCGGTGGCATTCACGGCGGTGGCGTTCACGGCGCTGGCGGCTGGTTCGACGGTGCTCGGCATGGCGGTCCATCTTCACCCGCCCGCACCGGCCGTCCGGCCACGGGGCCCGGCGACACGCCGCCGACCGGCCCGCCACGGACCCGCGGCACGCCGCCACCGGCGGCCGGGGCGGGCCCGACGGACAGGCCCGGGAAACAGGCCCGACGGACAGGCCCGACAGACAGCCCCGGGAATCAGACCCGGGAACCAGACCCGGGAGACGGCCCCTAGCGGCCGCGCAGCCGCCGGACCAGGATCGAGGCCTCGCCGCGCTGCTCCAGGTCCGCCAGGACGACCGCGATGGCCTCCCGGACGATCCGCCCGCGGTCCACGGCCAGGCCGTGCTCACCGCGCAGCACCAGCCGGGTGTGCTCCAGGTCCATGAGCTCCTCGGCGGACACGTACACGGTGATCTTCTCGTCGTGCCGCTCGCGCCCGCTCGGGCGGCGCGGCGCGCGGCCGCGCGGCCGGGCGCGTCCGGCGGCGCCGGCCTGCTCCTCGGCGGCGCCGGCGTGGGAGCGGCCCGCCGGCGCGGGGGCGGCGCCCTGGCCCCCGGCGGCCCGCTGGACGGGCGGCTGGCCGGGCGGCGGCACCGCGACGCCCTGGTGCTGCTCCTGGGGCGCCTGCCGGTCGTCCTGGGCCCCCTGGGCGGCCTCGGTGCCCTCGGCGCCCTCGGTGCCGTTGACGGTCCGCGCGGTCTCCGGTCTGGATGCCTCGGCGGCCGGACGCGGGGCGAGGGACGGCGACAGCGCCATCCCGCCGGTGGTCCGGAACAGCTCGTCGGCACCCGGGAGACTCACTCGGCGGGGCGGCACCGGTCGAGCACCTCCCTGGCGAGCTGGCGGTAGGCGGCGGCCCCGACCGAGTTGGTGGCGTAGGTCGTGATCGGCTCGCCGGCGACGGTGGTCTCCGGGAAGCGCACGGTCCGCCCGATGACGGTGTGGAAGACGTGCTCGCCGAACGCCTCGACGACCCGCGCCAGCACCTCGCGGCTGTGCACGGTGCGCGAGTCGTACATGGTCGCGAGGATGCCGTCCAGGCGCAGCTCGGGGTTGAGCCGCTCGCACACCTTCTCGATGGTCTCGGTCAGCAGCGCGACCCCGCGCAGTGCGAAGAACTCGCACTCCAGCGGGACGATCACGCTGTGAGCGGCCGTCAGCGCATTGACCGTCAGCAGGCCCAGCGAGGGCTGGCAGTCGATGATGACGAAGTCGTAGTCCGGCAGCAGCGGCTTGAGGGCGCGCGCCAGCGCGGACTCCCGGGCCACCTCGCTGACCAGCTGCACCTCGGCGGCGGAGAGGTCGATGTTGGAGGGCAGCAGGTCCATGCCCGGGACGGCGGTCTTGAGCAGCACCTCATCGGCCGTCAGGCCCCGCTCCATGAGCAGGTTGTAGACGGTGACGTCGAGCTCCATCGGGTTGACGCCGAGGCCGACCGAGAGCGCGCCCTGCGGGTCGAAGTCGACGAGCAGCACCCGGCGGCCGTACTCGGCCAGCGCCGCGCCCAGGTTGATGGTCGACGTGGTCTTGCCGACGCCGCCCTTCTGGTTGCACATGGCGATGATCTGGGCGGGTCCGTGCTCGGCGACCGGCGCGGGGATCGGGAAGTACGGCAGCGGGCGGCCGGTCGGGCCGACCCGCTCGCGGCGCTGGCGCGCGGCGTCGGGGGCCAGCGTGGCGGCGTACTCCGGGTCCGGCTCGTACTCGGCGTCCGGGTCGTCGTAGGCGCCGTAGGCGAACTCGCCGTAGGCCAGGCCGTAGGCCGCCAAGTCGGCGTCGTGATCGGTCACCGTGGTCACCTGCGCTGTGTTCTGGCGTGCTTCGAAGGTACGGAGTGCGACCGAGCCGACCTCGGCCGAGCCCACGGATGCCTGCCGGGCCCCGGGCTCCTCACTCGGCTGGCCGGCGGTGAGCTCCGCCAGTCCTGGCTGACCACCCCCGGGAGCAATTGTCGACTCATTCACAAGTCGTCTTACCTCCTTGGGGATCCAGGACTCTATGTCGATTCGTCAGCGTGGCAGCATGCCGACGGTTTGCGACTCTAGGCCGTTCAAGGCGTTCGCAGCAACACAATCCACGGTAGTGGGCACGATGTGTCGACTATCGGGCGGGCTGCTGTCAAGGGATGAGCAGGCCCATGACCCTAACGTTTCTGCGGGACGCCGAGGGTCGGGTGACACCACCGACGGAAATTGACGACAGAGCGACCCGCCCGGTCCACCCGCTGTTCACGGGCACGGCGAAGCCCCCGACCCGAGGGCATCGGGTCGGGGGCGAACGACCGCTGCGCGGTCAGGGAGTTCAGGCGAGCACGCTCTCCAGCGTGACCGACTCCAGGCCGAAGGCCTCGGCCACGGCCGGGAAGGTGATCTGGCCCTCGTGGACGTTCAGGCCCTTGGCGAGCGCGGCGTCACGACGCAGCGCCTCCTTCCAGCCCCGGTTGGCCAGCTCCAGCACGTACGGCAGGGTGGCGTTGGTCAGCGCGTAGGTGGAGGTGTTCGGGACGGCGCCCGGCATGTTGGCCACGCAGTAGAAGACCGAGTTGTGGACCTGGAAGGTCGGGTCGTCGTGCGTGGTCGGGTGCGAGTCCTCGAAGCAGCCGCCCTGGTCGATGGCGATGTCGACGAGCACGGAGCCCGGCTTCATCCGGGAGACCAGCTCGTTGGTGACCAGCTTCGGGGCCTTGGCGCCCGGGATCAGCACGGCGCCGATGACCAGGTCGGCGTCCAGGACGGCCTTCTCCAGCTCGAAGGAGTTGGACATGATGGCCTTGATCTTGGTGCCGAAGATCCGGTCGGCCTCGCGCAGCTTGTTGATGTCGCGGTCCAGCAGGGTCACGTCGTAGCCCATGCCGATGGCGATGGTGGCCGCGTGCCAGCCGGAGACGCCACCGCCGATGACGACGGCCTTGGCCGGGTGGGTGCCGGGCACGCCGCCGGGCAGCACGCCGCGGCCGCCGGCCGGGCGCATCAGGTGGTACGAGCCGACCTGCGGGGCCAGCCGGCCCGCGACCTCGGACATCGGGGCGAGCAGCGGCAGCGCGCCGTTGCCCAGCTGGACGGTCTCGTACGCGATCGCGGTGGTGCCGGAGGCGACCAGCGCGTCGGTGCCGGCCCGGTCGGCCGCCAGGTGCAGGTACGTGAAGACGGTCTGGCCCTTGCGCAGCCGGTGGTACTCGGAGGCGATGGGCTCCTTGACCTTCAGCAGCAGGTCGGCCGTGGCCCACACCTCGTCGGCGGTGGGGAGGATGGTGGCGCCGGCGGCCACGTACTCCTCGTTGGGGATCGAGGAGCCGAGACCGGCGTTGTCCTCGATGTAGACCTCGTGGCCGTTGCGGACCAGCTCATGCACGCCGGCGGGCGTGATGGCCACGCGGTACTCGTGGTTCTTGACCTCGCGGGGGATGCCGACCTTCACGACTGAACACGTCCTCTTGCCATGGGGGTCCCGACCGGAGAAGACCGGTGGGCGACGCGCACGTGGGGAAGCCTCCGGGCATGCCGGGGCAGGGGATCGCTGCGCGACTGAGTTCGAGTGTAATGAAGCCCAGGCGGCCTGTCAGCCTTCCAAATCTAACAATTTCGCCGAAGGCATTGGCAGGTTCGTAGGCTTCCACTGGAACTTACCTGTCATAGGTGTCGTAACAGGGCACTTTCGACGATACCTCCGAAACCGCCCTCACCACCCGCCGTCGACGCGTTCCCGCAGGTCGGCGAGGGCGCTGCCGACCGCCTCCCGGCCGCGCTCGTCGCCGATCCGGCGCAGCACGGCCAGCGCGGCCCGGTACTCCCGGTCGGCCTCCTCGAAGCGGCGCTGGGCGGTGTGCGCCTCGGCGACCCGGGCCAGCAGCCGGGCCTCGGCCGCGTGGTCGCCCAGCGACCGCCGCAGCCCGAGCGCCCGCCCGTACCAGTCGGCGGCGCGCACCGCGTCGCCGAGCGCCCGGTGGCAGCCCGCCGCGCCCTCCAGGGCCCGGGCGCAGAGCGGTTCGTCGCCGACCGCCCGGGCGTGCTCCAGGGCGGCCCGGTAGTGCCCGGCGGCCTGCTCCCAGCGGCCCGCCGAGGCCTGGAGGTCGCCCAGGTTGAGCAGCGCCGCCGAGGCCCGGCGGGGGCGCCCGTTGCGCTCGGCGACGGTGAGCACCAGCTCGTGCAGCCGGTAGAGGTCGGCGGGGGCGGCCGTGCCGGTCAGCGGCAGGGCCCGCAGCAGCGCGGTGACCAGCCGGCCGGCCGAGCCGTCCAGGTCGCCCTGGCCGATCGCGTCGGCCACCGCGCCGAGCAGCAGCTCCCGCTCCGCCGTCAGCCAGTCCCGGGCGTGCCCGGCCGAGTCCAGCCTCAGCGCGGGCGGCAGCGGGTCGGGGGCCGGGCCGTCGGCCGGGTCCAGCAGGGCGCGGGCCGACTCGGTCAGCCGGACCAGCCGCTCCAGCAGCCGGGCCCGGGCGAGCTCGGTCTCGGCGGGCCGGTCCTCCTGCTCCCGCAGCCGGACCAGCCGCTGGTAGAGCCGCCCGGGCACCCGGTAGCGCGGGGTGCCGTCGGCGGCCGGCGCCTCCTCGCCGAGCAGTTCCCGCTCGGTCAGCGCGGCCAGCGTCGCGGCCGCCTCCGGCGCCGGGCAGCCGACCAGGGCGGAGGCGGTGCGCGGGTCGGCGGTCTGCGCCGGGGCGAGCGTGAGGGTGCGCAGCATCCGTGCCTGGGCGGCCGGCAGTCCCCGGTAGAGCAGGGTGAAGGCGCCCAGCAGCGGGTCGTTGTCGGGGACGGGCACCGGCTCGGCGGGCGCGGGCTCGGGCTTGACCCAGGTCGACGGGTCGCCGGCCGGCTCGGGCGCGGCGGCGGGCTCCGTGGCCCCGTCCTGTGCCTGGGCGCCCTCCTCCTTCTTCTCCGGTGCCGCGTCGGTCCTCGGCGTCCGGCCGGCCTTCGCGGTCCTCGCGCCCTTCGCGGCCTTCCCCGCCCGGCCGCGACCGGCGCCCTTGGCGCCCGAGGCCTCCGACTCCTCCCCCACCGCCCGGGTGAGCTCGCGCGCCGCGTCGGTGACCGCGATCTTCGGGTTGCCGCGCAGCCACCGCGAGATCAGCCGCAGCGCGGCCGGCCCGGCGGCGCAGGCCTCGGCGAGGTCGGCCGCGCCGACCGGGTCGCAGGAGACCCGGGTGCCGCCCACCAGGTCGGCCAGCAGCTCCCCGGAGGCCTGCCGGTCCAGCCCGCCGAGGATCACCGGGTCGATGTCCTCGATGCCGGTGAGCGGCCCGGCCGTGGTGGCGAGCACCAGACAGCCGGGCTCGTCGGCGAGCAGCGGCCACAGCTGCCCGGCGTCCCGGACGTCGTCCAGCACCAGCAGCACCCGGCGTCCCGCCAGGGCCTCCCGCAGCGCCACGCCGCCCGGTTCGTCCCGTCCGTCCTCGACGGCGCCGGGCAGTGGCACGGCGGCCTGCGGGTCGAGCTGCTCCAGCAGCAGCCGGGCGGCCCGGCCCGGCGGCACCCGCCCGCCGTCCGGGGCGGACAGCCGGGCGAACAGCACGCCGTCCGGGTAGTCGGCGGCGGCGGTCCGGGCGAAGCGGGCGGCGAGCGCCGTGCGGCCCGAGCCGGGGCGCCCGGCCAGCACCAGGACGGGGCAGCGGCCGCTCACCCGACGGGTCGCGGCCGCCCGCAGCGCGGCCAGTTCGGTGCGCCGCCCGGCGAACAGGGCGGGCCCGGCGGGCAGCCGGTCGAGCCCCGGGACGGCGCCGGCGGGCGCGTCGGGGCCGGGGTCCATCGTCGCCGTCTTCCTCGCCACCCGTGCCACTCCCGACGTCATCCCGCGCCCGGCGTCCGGCCGGTCGGCCCGCTGCGCTCGGCGGAGGCGGCCCGGGACGGGCGCCCTGTCTGCGAAGCGTAGTTCGACCGTCCGACTGATCGGAGGTGACATCCGGTCGTACGAACCGGTGAATCACCCCAAGGCATCAACCCCGCTGGTTCGCCCACGCCCCGACGGGGCCCGCGCCCCGACGGGCGGTCAGACCTGGAAGGGGCGGGCCGGCCACGGCGCGTCCGGGCGGCGCAGCCCGTCCAGGCCGTCCGGGGAGGTCAGCGCGGCGTGTACGGCGAGGACGCCGGTGACCAGGGTCGGGTTGTGCAGCTGCCCGGCCTGGATCAGCCGGATCAGCTCGGGCACCGGCACCCGGGCGACCTCGATCTCCTGCTCCTCGCCCTCGGCCTCGTACCGCCGGCCGTCGGCCTCGGCGAGGTCGGTGGCCAGGAACATCCGCAGCGCCTCGTCGGTGCCGCCCGGGGAGGTGTAGTAGTCGGCGAGGACCCGCCAGGTGTCGGCCCGGCAGTGGGCCTCCTCGTACAGCTCGCGCCGGGCGGCGTGCCACGGGTTCTCGCCGGGTACGTCGAGCAGCCCGGCCGGCAGCTCCCAGAGCCGCTGGCGGACGGGGTGGCGGTACTGGCGCAGCACCAGCACCCGCTGCTGGTCGTCCAGGGCGAGCACGGAGACCGAGCCGGGGTGGGTCTGGTAGTCGCGCCGGGACCAGCTGCCGTCGGGCATCCGGACCTCCTCGCTGCGCACGCCGGTGACCCGGCCCTGGAACGGCGTCGAGCTCGCCCGGACCTCCCACTCCTCGGCCGTGTCGGCGATCACCAGGTCGCTCTGCTCGTCCATCGCTCTCCCCTTTTCGTCAGTACGACACAATCTAACGCCGAACGGCGGCCCCGCGGGAATCGCGGGGCCGCCGTCCGGTGCGCGACCGGGGCCGGGAGCGGGACGACTACTCCGCGGCCGGGGCCGTCTTGATCTCGATGGCGGCCTTGACCAGGCCCGCGAACAGCGGGTGCGGGCGGGTCGGGCGGGACTTCAGCTCCGGGTGGGCCTGGGTGGCCACCAGGTACGGGTGCACCTCGCGCGGGTACTCGACGTACTCGACCAGGTCGCCCTTGGGCGAGAGGCCGGAGAACTGCAGGCCGGTCTTCTCCAGGTCCGCGCGGTAGGCGTTGTTGACCTCGTAGCGGTGGCGGTGGCGCTCCTCGACGTACGGCTCGCCGCCGTAGACCTCGCGGACGATCGAGCCCTCGGCGAGCTTGGCCGGGTAGAGGCCCAGGCGCATGGTGCCGCCCAGGTCGCCCTTGCCGTCGACGATCGCCAACTGCTCGGCCATGGTGGAGACGACCGGGTGCTTGGCGGCGGCGTCGAACTCGGTGGAGTTGGCCTCGGGCAGGCCGGCCAGGTTGCGGGCGGCCTCGATGACCACGCACTGCAGGCCCAGGCACAGGCCCAGCAGCGGGACCTTGTTCTCGCGGGCGAAGGTGATGGCGCCGACCTTGCCGTTGACGCCGCGGTCGCCGAAGCCGCCGGGGATGCAGATCGCGTCGACGTCACCGAGCTGCTCGCGGGCGCCCTCGGGGGTCTCGCAGTCGTCCGAGGTGACCCACTTGATCTCGACCCGGGCGTTGTTGGCGAAGCCGCCGGCGCGCAGCGCCTCGGTCACCGACAGGTAGGCGTCCGGCAGGTCGATGTACTTGCCGACCAGGGCGACCTTGACGATGTGCTGCGGCTCGTGGACGCGGCGCAGCAGGTCGTCCCAGGTGGTCCAGTCCACGTCGCGGAACGGCAGGTCCAGGCGGCGCACCACGTAGGCGTCCAGGCCCTCGCCGTGCAGCACCTTCGGGATGTCGTAGATCGACTTGGCGTCGATGGCCGCGACCACGGCCTCCTCGTCCACGTCGCACATCAGCGAGATCTTGCGCTTGATCGCCTGCGGGACCTCGCGGTCGGCGCGCAGCACGATCGCGTCCGGCTGGATGCCGATGTTGCGCAGCGCGGCGACGGAGTGCTGGGTGGGCTTGGTCTTGAGCTCGCCCGAGGGGCCGATGTACGGCAGCAGGGAGACGTGCACGAAGAACACGTTGTCCCGGCCGACCTCGTGGCGGACCTGGCGGACGGCCTCCAGGAACGGCAGCGACTCGATGTCGCCGACGGTGCCGCCGACCTCGGTGATCACGACGTCGACGTCCTCGGTCGCCATCCGGCGGATCCGGGACTTGATCTCGTTGGTGATGTGCGGGATGACCTGGACGGTGTCGCCCAGGTACTCGCCGCGGCGCTCCTTGGCGATGACCGTCGAGTACACCTGGCCGGTGGTGACGTTCGCCGAGCCGTGCAGGTTGGTGTCGAGGAACCGCTCGTAGTGGCCGATGTCCAGGTCGGTCTCGGCGCCGTCGTCGGTGACGAAGACCTCACCGTGCTGGAACGGGTTCATGGTGCCCGGGTCCACGTTGAGGTACGGGTCGAGCTTCTGCATCGTCACGCGCAGGCCGCGGGCCTTGAGCAGCGCGCCGAGGCTGGAGGCGGTCAGCCCCTTTCCGAGCGAAGAGGCAACACCCCCGGTGACGAAGAGGTGCTTGGTCGTCACGGCGCGGCCGTTCGCTGCCTTGCCGGAATGGGGCTGTGCCAAGAGGGGGCTCCCGTGGGTCGCGTGTCGAAAGTGACGTGGGCGGGAGGCTCGGGGCTCGCCGGGCGACGGGAGGCCGGCGGGGTGCGCGGCGCTCGAAGGGTCGTCGGTTCGGCTGGTCCGGGGCGTTTTGATCCCGCCGGTCCACGGGATACCAGGGTAACAGTGACCTGACCGGGACGCCTTTCGGCCCGCGCTCGGCCCGCGCCCGGCACTCCGGGAGCGTGCGCCGGGCGCACCACCGGCGCACCATCCGCCGCACGCGTCACTCCGGTCGCACCACCCACCGGACCGGGCCAGCCGGGGTACTCCGACCGGGCCATGCCAGCCCCTCCGTTACGGCCACCCGGAGCTGATCCTTCCGGACCATCCTGCGCCGCGCCCCCGCGATGCACGGCATTTCCGCCGAATTGCGGCGCCACACGAGGCTGCGCCCGCGTGCTTCGCCCCTTTCGTCCGTCGTAAGCTGCACGGACGCATCGCGACAGCACGAGCACGCGGAGGGCGTGGGAGCGTCAGGACACTCCCGGTCCCCGATGCGCGACCGGACCTCCCCGTTATCCAGCTCCTCCCCACCCACCCCCAGGGGCTCGAACGAGCCCCGCGCGGACACTCCAGCAAGGCCCGCCACCACCCCCCGGCGGGCCGGACGTCCCGGGGTGAACCCCCGGCCCCGCAGACCCGCTCGCTCCCTGGTTCGCCGATGCCCTGACCACATTGCGAACTGGAGATCCACGTGGCCGGCCGTATCGAGGACTACGCACTCATCGGGGACATGCAGACCGCTGCCCTGGTCAGCAGGGACGGGGCGGTGGACTGGCTCTGCCTCCCCCGCTTCGACTCGCCGGCGGTGTTCGCCGGCCTGCTCGGCACCGATGAACACGGCTTCTGGCGGATCGGACCGGCCGAGGCGGTGGCGACCGAGCTCCCCGCCGCCCCCGCCGAGGCCGCCCTGCCCCGCCTCGGCGACACCGCCGGCCTGCGCGTCCCGCCGCCCACCGCCGCCGCCCCCGCCGTGCCCGCCGACCGCCGCCGCTACCGGGGCGACTCGCTGATCCTGGAGCAGGAGTGGGACGCCCAGGGCGGCACCGTCCGGGTGATCGACTTCATGCCGCCCCGCCCGCTGGCCGGCAAGGACTCCGTGCCGCAGATGATCCGGATCGTCGAGGGCGTGGCCGGCACCGTGCGGATGCGCTCGGCGCTGCGGATGCGCTTCTCCTACGGCCGGATCGTCCCCTGGGTGCACCGGGTCGAGCAGGCCGACGGCGGCCACCGCACCGTCGCCGTGGCCGGGCCCGACTCGGTCTGGCTGGACGGCGAGGCCGAGACCTACGGGCGCGACCTCACCACCTACGCCGACTTCACCGTCCGGGCCGGCGAGCGGATCGCCTTCGCCCTCACCTGGCAGGCCTCCCACCTGGAGCCGCCGGCCGTCCCGGACGCCGAGGCGATGCTCGACGCCACCGCCGAGTTCTGGCACGACTGGGCCGGCCAGTGCACCTACCAGGGCCCCTACCGCGAGGCCGTGGTCCGCTCGCTGATCACCCTCAAGGGCCTCACCTACGCCCCCACCGGCGGCATCGTCGCCGCCCCCACCACCTCGCTGCCCGAGGACATCGGCGGCGAGCGCAACTGGGACTACCGCTACACCTGGCTGCGCGACGCCGCGATCACCCTCTCCTCGCTGCTGCGCACCGGCTACCGCGAGGAGGCCCGCGCCTGGCGCGAGTGGCTGCTGCGCGCGGTCGCCGGCGACCCGGAGAACCTGCAGATCATGTACGGCATCGCCGGCGAGCGCGAGCTCACCGAGTCCTCGCTGGACTGGCTGCCCGGCTACGAGGGCTCACTGCCCGTGCGGATCGGCAACGGCGCCGCCGGGCAGCTCCAACTCGACGTCTACGGCGAGGTGGTGGAGGCCCTGCACCTGGCCCACATGACCGGCCTGGTCCGCAACGACCACGCCCACCACCTCCAGCTGCGCCTGATCGAGTACCTGGAGGACCACTGGCAGAACCCGGACGAGGGCATCTGGGAGGTCCGCGGCCCGCGCCGGCACTTCGTCCACTCCAAGGTGATGGCCTGGGTCGCCGTCGACCGCACCATCAAGCTGCTGGAGCAGACCCCCGAGGACGCCCCCTCCGACGGCCACCTGGAGCGCTGGCGCGTGCTGCGCGAGACCATCCACCGGGACGTCTGCGAGAAGGGCTACGACCCCGAGCGCAACACCTTCACCCAGTACTACGGCGGCAAGGAGCTGGACGCCTCGCTGCTGCTCATCCCCCAGGTCGGCTTCCTGCCGCCGGACGACAAGCGGGTGATCGGCACCATCGAGGCGATCCAGCGCGAACTGTCCACCGAGGACGGCTTCGTGCTGCGCTACCCCACCCACGACGAGTCCGGCAACAACGTGGACGGCCTGTCCGGCCACGAGGGCGCCTTCCTGGCCTGCTCGTTCTGGCTCGCCGACGACCTCGCCATGATCGGCCGGGTGCAGGAGGCCCGCGAACTGTTCGACCGGCTACTGTCCCTGCGCAACGACCTCGGGCTGCTCGCCGAGGAGTGGGACCCGCGGCTCAAGCGCCAGGTCGGCAACTTCCCGCAGGCGTTCAGCCACGTCCCGCTGATCGACACCGCCCTGCGGCTGACCGCCTGCGGCGCCGCCTACCTGTCGGCCCAGCCGGACGGCGCCGAGGCCGACCGGGCCGCGGAACGGGTGGAGCGGGCGGGCGTCTGAGGCCCACCGCCGGGGGTGCTCAGCCCCGCTGCACCAACTCGTCGTAGGTGCTGAGCACCTGGGCGACGGTGGCGGCCTCGTCCGGCCAGGTCTCGGCCTGCTGCCGGCCGGCCGCCACCAGCTGCTCCCGGCGGGCCGGGTCGGCGAGCAGCCCGCGCACCGCCCGGCCGAGCGCCGCCGGGTCCCCCGGCGGCACCAGCAGGGCGGCGTCGCCGACCAGTTCGGGGATGCCGCCGACGGCGGTGGCGACCACCGGCACGCCGGCCCGCATCGCCTCCTGGACCACCAGCGAGCGGGCCTCCCAGCGGCTGGAGACCACCACCACGTCGGCGGCGGCCAACAGGTCGGGGACGTCGGTGCGGTAGCCGAGCAGGCGCACCGGCAGCTTCTCGGCGGCCACCCGCTCGCGCAGCGGGCCCGCCTCCGGACCGTCCCCGGCGAGCAGCAGCAGCGGCTCCGGGTCCAGCGCGGACAGCTCCTGGGCGGCGTCCAGCAGCGTCCCGAAGGCCTTCTGCGGGACGAGCCGGCCGACCGCCAGCACCAGCGGGCGGTCCGGGCCGTCACCGAGCAGCGCGGCGCGCGCCTCGGCCCGGCCGAGCCGCCCCTCGGGCATCGGCGGGGCGGCCACCGGGCCCAGCCGGGCGTCGGTGGCGCCCAGTTCACGGGCCCTGGCGACCAGGTCGGAGGAGGCGCCGAGGACCAGGTCGGCGGCGCGCGCCACCCGGCGCTCCATCAACCGCTGCAGCCGCCGCTCCATGCCGGTGGCCAGCAGCGCGTGGTGCGAGGTGACCACCAGCGGGGTCTCCGGGCGCAGGCCCGGGAAGCGGCCGGCGGTGCGCAGCGCGAGGTCGGACAACAGGCCGGCCCGCAGCCCGTGGGCGTGCACCACGTCGGCGCCGGTGAAGGCCCGGCGCAGCTCGCCGATCGCGGTGGCGTCGCTGCGGGCCCCCGCGGTGGGGGTGATGTCGACGGTGTGGAACCGAGCGCCGGTGCGGGAGAAGCCGAACAGCGCGTCCGTGCCGGCCGGTGCGCAGACCGTGACGGTCACCCCGTGCGCGACCAGGCCCTGGGCCAGGGAACGCACGTGCGCACCGATGCCGCCGGTGCTGGCGGCCAGGACGAGTACCACGTGCAGCTGCCCCGGTTCCGGGGCGGCCGCGGTGGCCCGGGCGGCGGAATGGTCCACGTCGTCTCGCATCCGACTCGATCAGGTTCGCGCGCCGCTTCGCGAGGATTGCCCGCCCGGCGGCGCTCGGGACTGGAAAGCCAGTGTCCAGCCGCCACCATGCCAGGTCGGCGGCCCTCTTGGACAGTCGGCGCCACGGGGGGCGCGTCGCCGTCCCGGCGGGGAGGGCCGCCGGTTCCGGCCGACCCCGTCCGGCCGATCCCGGCGGGCCGATCCGCCGAGATCCGCTGGCCAGCGCCGGACCGGGCCTAGTGGTGGCGCGGGGCCCGGGCGGCGGCCAGCAGCTCCTCGGCGTGGGCCCGGCCCAGCTCCGAGTCCTCCAGGCCGGCCAGCATCCGGGAGAGTTCCCGCACCCGCTCCTCGTCGTTCAACACCTTGACCCCGGAACGGGTCACGGTGCCGTCGTGGGTCTTCTCCACCACCAGGTGCCGGTCCGCGAACGCGGCCACCTGCGGGAGGTGGGTGACCACCACGACCTGGGCGGATTCCGCCAGCTTGGCCAGCCGGCGGCCGATCTCGACCGCGGCCTTGCCGCCGACGCCCGCGTCCACCTCGTCGAACAGGTAGGTGGGGACGGGATCGGCGCCCGCGAAGACCACCTCGACGGCGAGCATCACCCGGGAGAGCTCACCGCCCGAGGCGCCCTTGGCGATCGGGCGCGGCTGGGCACCCGGGTGCGGGGCGAGCAGCACCTCGACCTCGTCCACGCCGTGCGGCCCGTACGCGACGGTGCGGCCGTCCAGTTCGATGCCGGCCAGGTCGTCGACCCGGGTGATCGAGAAGGTCACCCGGGCGTGCGGCATGGCGAGTTCGGCGAGCTCCGCCGAGACGGCCTCGGCGAAGCGCCCGGCGGCGGCCTGCCGGGCGGCCGACACCTCGGCCGCCAGCTCGGCCAACTCGGCCCGCAGCTCGGTCTCCTGGGCGCCGAGCTGGTCGATCCGCTCGTCGTCGCCGTCGAGTTCGGCGAGCCGGGCGGAGCCGGCCTCGGCCCAGGCGATCACCTCGGCGAGGACGTTGTCCTCGCCGCCGTACTTGCGCAGCAGCTGGGCCAGCACGGACCGGCGGTCCTCGACCGCGGCGAGGCGCACCGGGTCGGCGTCCAGGTCGTCGGCGTAGCCCGCGAGGTCCCCGGCGACGTCGGCCAGCAGGTAGCCGACCTCGTTCAGCCGGTCGGCCAGGGCGGCCAGCCGCTCGTCGTGGTGGCGCACGGCGTCCAGGGCGCGCCGGGACTGGGCGAGCAGGGTGCCCGCGTCCAGCGCCTCCGGGTCGGCCGGGTCGCCGGCCAGGGCGGCGTGGGCGAGGGTCGCGGCGGAGGAGAGCGCGTCGGCGTGGCCGAGCCGCTCGGCCTCGGCGGCCAGCTCGACGTCCTCCCCGGCCACCGGCTCGGCGGCGGCGATCTCGTCCAGGCCGAAGCGCAGCAGGTCGGCCTCCTGGGCGCGCTCGCGGGCCCGGGTGGTCAGCTCCTCCAGGGTGGCCGCGACCTCGCGCAGGGCGCGGTAGGTCTCCCGGTAGCGGGCCAGCGGCTCGGCGACCGTCCCGCCCGCGTAGCGGTCCAGCGCGCCGCGCTGGCGGGCCGGGCGCAGCAGCCGCTGCTGGTCGGTCTGGCCGTGCACGGCGATCAGGTCCTCGCCGAGTTCGGTGAGCAGCCCGACCGGGACGGCCCGCCCGCCGACGTACGCCCGGGAGCGGCCCTCGGCGGACACGGTCCGGCTGATCAGCAGCGCTCCGTCGTCCAGTTCGGCCCCGGCCTCGACGGCGCGGGCCGCCGCCGGGGAGTCCGCGGGCAGTTCCAGCCGGCCCTCCACCACGGCGCGGCCGGCCCCGTGGCGCACCAGGCCGGGGTCGGCTCGGCCGCCGAGCAGGAGGCCGAGGCTGGTCACCACCATGGTCTTGCCGGCGCCGGTCTCACCGGTCACGGCGGTGAAGCCGGGAGCCAGCTCGACCACCGCATCGTCGATGACCCCAAGATCCCGTATCCGCATCTCGTCCAACACGGAGACGACCTTACGAGGTTCCGCCCCCGGAGCGCGACGAGCGGCAACGGCGCGCGGCAACTCCGTGCCGCCGGGTTCACTCCTTCCGGGGCGTTTGGGCTGCGGTGGGCACCGTGCACCACGGCAGGAAGAGCTGCACCAGCGGACCGATGAGCAGCGCGTACACCACCGTGCCGACCCCGGCGGTACCGCCGAGCAGCAGTCCGACGGCCAGCACGGTGACCTCGATGCCGGTGCGGATCAGCCGCAGCGAGCGCCCGGTGCGCCGGTGCAGTCCGGTCATCAGGCCGTCCCGCGGGCCCGGGCCGAGCCGGGCGCCGATGTAGAGGCCGGAGGCGACGCCGTTGAGCAGCACCGCGGCGGCCGTCAGCGCGGCCCGGGCGGGCAGCCCCTGCGGGCCGTCGACCACCCGCAGGGTGAGGTCCATCGCCGCGCCGATCACCAGCACGTTGGCGACGGTGCCCACCCCCGGGCGCTGGCGCAGCGGGATCCACAGCAGCAGCACCAGGGCGCCGCAGACGGTCACCCAGGCTCCCACGGTGAGGCCGAACACCCGTTGCAGGCCCTGGTGGAAGACGTCCCAGGGGTCGAGGCCGAGGCCGGAGCGGAGCATCAGCGCCATGCTCGCCCCGTACAGGGCGAGGCCGACGGCGAGCTGCGGGAGCCGGCGGCCCAGCGCGT
This sequence comes from Kitasatospora sp. NPDC059827, assembly GCF_042731675.1. Taxonomy (NCBI): domain Bacteria; kingdom Bacillati; phylum Actinomycetota; class Actinomycetes; order Kitasatosporales; family Streptomycetaceae; genus Kitasatospora; species Kitasatospora sp. NPDC059827. The sequence continues at coordinate 18,405 of NZ_JBHWIV010000101.1, forward strand.
GGGTGTCGCCGAGGATCCGGACGGCGAGGCCGGGGCGGGGCCCGACGGCAGGCGGCGGCGGGGGTGCGGTCGTGGGTGCGGTCGTGGTGGCCACTGGTGCTCCTGCGGGTGGTGCTGCACCGCCGGGTCGCGCCCGACGGTGGCGGACTCGACGGCCGCACTGCCATGATGAGAGAGCCAATACGGCCCACGACAGGGCCAATTCCGAGCAAGTGGACTGATCAGCGATGGCCGACTGGCACACCACCGTCACCCCGCCCGCGCTGGCCCGGCTGCTCGCCACCGCGCGACTGCCCGAACCGGCCACCGCCCGCCGCCCCGCCTACCGCACCCTGGCCGGGCAGATCCGGCTGCTGGTCACCGAGGGCCGGCTCCCGGTCGGCGCCCGACTGCCCGCCGAACGCGAACTCGCCTCCGCCCTGGAACTCAGCCGCACCACCGTCGCCACCGCCTACGAGGCCCTGCGCGGCGACGGCTACCTGCTCAGCCGGCGCGGCGCCGGCAGCTGGACCGCCCTGCCCGAGGGCGCCCCGCCGCCCAGCGACGCCCTGCACCCCGTCCCGCCGGACGAACAGGGCCGGATCCTCGACCTCGGCGTCGCCGCCCTGCCCGCCCCCCAGCCCTGGCTGGGCCGGGCCGCCGCCCGGGCCGTCGAACTGCTGCCGCAGTACGCCGCCGGGCACGGCCACTACCCCACCGGCGTCCCGGTGCTGCGCGAGGCCGTCGCCCGCCGCTACACCGAGCGCGGCCTGCCCACCACCCCCGACCAGATCCTCGTCACCACCGGCGCGATGGGCGGACTGCACCTGGTCCAGCGGGTCCTGGTCGGCCGCGGCGACCGGGTCGCCGTCGAGGCCCCCAGCTACGCCCACACCCTCCAGGCGCTGCGCCTCACCGGCGCCCGCCTGGTGCCGGTCCCGTACGACGCCTCCGCGGCCCCGAGGCGCTGGGACCTGGAGGAGTGGCAGCGGGTGCTGCGCGGGGCCGCCCCCAAGGTCTCCTACGTCATCCCGGACTTCCACAACCCGACCGGCGCACTGATCGACGAGGACCAGCGGCGCCGGCTGCTGGCCGCCGCCCGGGCCGCCGGGAGCATCGTGCTGGTGGACGAGACCACCGCCGAACTGGGCTGGGGCGTACCGGAGTCCACGCCGCTGCCGCGCCCGGTGGCGGCACTGGACCGGGCCGCCCAGGTGGTCACCGTCGGCTCGGCCGGCAAGCTGCTCTGGGGCGGCCTGCGGATCGGCTGGGTCCGGGCCGCGCCCGCGCTGGTCCGGCGGCTGGCCACCGAGCGGGTCTACAGCGACGTCGGCACCCCGGTGCTCGACCAGCTGATCGCCGCCGAGCTGCTGGGCGAACCGCTCCCGGCCGTCCGCGCCCACCAGCTGGACCGGCTGCGGGCCACCGCGCACGCCTTCGCCGCCGCGCTGCCCGAGCAGCTGCCGGAGTGGAGCTTCCCGCTGCCGCCCGGCGGCCTCGCGCTCTGGGTCACCACCGACGGCCTGTCCGGCGCGGCGCTGGCCCAGGCCGGGGAACCGGCCGGGGTCCGGATCGCGGCCGGCAACCGGTTCGGCTCGGACGGCGCCTTCGAACACCACATCCGGATCCCGCTCACCGTGCCCGCCGCCGCCGTCCCCGCCGCCGTGCGGCGGCTGGCCGCGGTGGCCGCCCGCGCCACCGCGGGCGGCCGGCTCGGCGCGGCCGACGAGGGCCAGGCACTGGCGGTCTGAGCCGCCCGGACGATCCGGCGGACCGTCAGCAGGGGGTGTTCGAGCGGCCGCGCCAACCCGTCACCGGGAGCGCGAACTTGGCGACCAGCCGGTCGGTGAACGGCGCCCGGTGCAGCCTGGCCAGCCGCACCGGCGTCTTCCCCCGGCGCACCTCCACCCGCGCCCCGGCGGGCAGTTCGACCGAGCGGCGCCCGTCGCACCAGAGCACCCCGTGCGGGGTCTTGGGCTGCACCTCGACCGCCAGCACCGAGTCCGGGGAGGTCACCAGCGGCCGGGCGAACAGCGCGTGCGCGGAGATCGGCACCATCAACAGCGCCTCCACCTCCGGCCACACCACCGGCCCGCCGCCCGAGAAGGCGTACGCCGTCGAACCGGTCGGCGTCGCACAGACCACCCCGTCGCAGCCGAAGTTGGAGACCGGACGGCCGTCCACCTCGGTCACCACCTCCAGCATCCGCTCCCGGGACGCCTTCTCGATCGACGCCTCGTTCAGCGCCCAGTCCTCGTGCACCACGTCGCCGTTGGTGCGGACGATGACGTCGATCGTCATCCGCTCCTCGACCTCGTAGTCGGCGTCCACCACCCGCTCGACCACCACGGCCAGGTCGTCCCGCTCCGCCTCGGCCAGGAAACCGACCCGGCCGAGGTTGATGCCCAGCATCGGCAGCCCGTGCGAGCGCGCCAACTCCGCGCCGCGCAACAGCGTGCCGTCCCCGCCGGCGACCAGGATCAGCTCGCAGCCGTCGGCCGCGCCCGGCCCCTCGGCCACCTTCTCGACCCCGTCCGGCAGGTCGAGGTCCACCGCCTCCGTCTCCAGCAGCCTGATCCGCAGCCCCGATTTCAGCAGCCCGTGCACCAGGGCCTCGACGCTGCGCAGCGCCGCCTCCCGGCCGGTGTGCGCGATCAGGAAGACCGTGCGTTCTCCATCGCTCATGCCGCTGCCCTCTCCCTACGCCTGCCGGGTCGCCCTCGGCCCGGTGCGGCCGCGCCATCCAGCATGACGGGCCGGACGCTCGCAGAGCACCCTATCGGGGCCCCTCCGCCACGGCCCGGTCCGCGTCCGCGGGGTCCAGCTGCGGGGCGTCCCGGCGCATCCAGAGGAAGTACTCGACGTTCCCGGACGGCCCCGGCAGGGGGCTCGCGGTGACCGCGCGCACGCCCAGCCCCAGCTCCCACGCCTGCCCGGCGACCTGCCGGACCATCTCGGCGCGCAGCTGCGGGCTGCGCACCACCCCGCCGCTGCCGAGCCGCTCCTTGCCGATCTCGAACTGCGGCTTGACCATCAGCACCAGGTCCGCGTCCGCGGCCGCGCAGGCGGCCAGCGCGGGCAGCACCAGGCCCAGCGAGATGAAGGAGAGGTCACCGACGACCAGGTCGACGGGGGTGCCGCCGATCGTCTCCAGGGTCAGCTCACGGACGTTGGTGCGGTCCATCACCGTCACCCGCTCGTCGCTCTGCAGCGACCAGGCCAGCTGCCCGTAGCCGACGTCCACCGCCAGCACGTGGGCCGCCCCGGACCGCAGCAGCACGTCGGTGAACCCCCCGGTGGAGGCGCCCGCGTCCAGCGCCCGGCGGCCCTCGACCACCAGGCCCTGCGGCACGAAGGCCGCGAACGCCCCGGCCAGCTTGTGCCCGCCGCGCGAGACGTAGTCGGGGTCGTTGTCGTCCTTGGCCACCACGACCGCCGCCGAGGTCTCCACCTGGGTGGCCGGCTTGGTCGCGGTGGTGCCACCCACGGTCACCCGGCCGGCCGCGATCAGCTCGGACGCGTGCTCACGCGACCGGGCCAGCTTGCGGCGGACCAGCTCCGCGTCGAGTCGGCGTCGTGCCACTGCCACTGGTGTTTCAGCTCCTACGGGTCCTGCGGATCATTCCTGGTCGAGCGCGGCCAACGCGTCGGCGAGCCGCTGGTGAACATCTTCGTACACCGCGACGTGTGCCTCGGCCGGGACCCCGTCCAAAGCCTCCAACCGGGCCAGCCCGGCATCCACTCCGGGGTGCCCGGTGGGCAGCAGTTCGACGCCGAGCGGCCCCACCGCCACGGCGGACCGGGCGGGCTCGGTGGACTCAGTGGGCTCGATGGGCTCAGCGGGCTCTACGAGCTGGCTGGGCTCGGACGGTGTGCCCGGCTCACTCGTCCCGGTCATCGGGCTTCTTCGTGCTGCTGGCCTTGCGGACGGTGGTCTTCTTGGTCGCCGTGCGCTTGGCCGCCGTCCCGGCCCGGCCGTCCGCCTCGGCCCGCTTCGCGGTGGCCGTCTTCTTCACCGTGGCCTTCTTGGCGACGGCGGTCTTCTTCGCCGCAGCGGCCTTCTTCGCTGTGGTCGCCTTCTTCGCCGCGCTGACCTTCTCGGCGGCAGTGGACTTCTCGGCAGTGGTCTTCGCGGCGGCGGCCTTCTTATCCCCCGCCGCCTTCTCCGGCGGCGCCACCGGCGGATCGACCTCGACCGGCTCGTCCACCTCCACCCGCTCGGCCACTATCGGCTCCGCCGCCACGCGCTCGTCCTCGAACTCCCAGCCGCGTCCGAACAGGTCGTCCGCCCGGGGCGCCGGCACCGGCTCCTCCGCCGGGTACCCGGTCGACGCCGGGCCCGGCCCGGCCTCGGCCGCGACGGGCTCCTCCTCGACCTCGCGCAGCTTGCTCTCCAGGTACGCCAGCACCACGCCGACCTTGGTCACCTGGTCCCCGACCTTCTCGAAGGCCTTCTCCACCTCGTTGCGCGCCACCCCGACCGCCAGGTCCACCCCGGCCCGCCCGGCGGTGACGGCCTCCTCCGCCAGGGTCTGCAGCGTCTTCGCCGACGGCGGGAACTGGCCGCCCAGCCTGCGCTCGACCTCGGCCACGTCGACGCCGGTCTTCTCCAGGACCGCGGCCGCCGTGTCGACGACCCGCTTGCCGACCTCCTCCACCACCACGGCGGCGGCCGCCACCGCTCCCCGCACCGTCCTCGGCAGCATCCGGGTGCCTCCTCCGCGCCTGCGCGCGCACAGCGCGCCTGGCTCCGTCGCCCTCGGCACCCGGGCGATTCCGGGCACCCCACCGACGACGCTACCGCCAAAACCCTCCTGAGGTACCGTGGCCCGGCAGTCCGCACCGTAGTGACCTGGGGATGGAGCGAGCGCCGTGGCGAACGCCGAGGAGTGCCGGGAGGCGCTGGAGCAGCTCAGCCGGAACATGGCGAAGGCCACCGGCGACGTCCGGAAGGCCGCCGCCCTCGACCGCTCGCTGAGCTGCCGGATCACCGACCTCGACCTGACCTTCATCGGGCAGCTGCGCGACGGCCGGATCCAGGACGTGTCCGCCGTGCCCGGCCCGCCCGCCGAGAAGGCCGCGATCCGGCTCACCATGGCCGGCGACGACCTGCTCGCCCTGGTCGGCGGCGAACTCAACTTCGCCTCCGCCTGGGCGAGCGGCCGGATCAAGCTGGAAGCCGGCCTCCGGGACCTGCTGCGGCTGCGCACCCTGCTCTGAGGCCCGGGCCGGGCGTCTGACACGGACGTCCGTACCGAGGAACGGTTCGTACGTCCGTGTCAGACGCCCGTCGCGAACGCCCCACCCCGGACGCGCCCCACCCGAATGCCCTGCCCTGGACGTCTGAATCGGACGTACGACTCAGACGACCGTCCGGGACGGCCGTCTCGAACGACTGTCCCGGACAACCGTTCCGGACAACCGTTCCGGACGACCGTCCCGAGCGACCTCAGAACCCGAGCTCGGCCAGCGCCTTCCGCCCGTCCACCGGCCCGCCGTCCGCGTCCAGCGCCGTCCACGCCGCCGCGCACAGCGCCCGCAGGCCGTCCCAGCGGTCCCCGGCGCCGGTCAGCCACAGCACACCGCCCTCCGCCACCGCCGTCCAGCCGCCGCAGCCGAAGCCGCCGCCCGCCGCCGTCACCGCCGGCTGCGCGACCAGCAGGCCGCGCAGGTCGGCCGCCAGGTACGTCGGCCGGTGCTCGACCGGGGCCGCCAGCAGCTGCACCGGGGTGGTCACCCCGGTGAACACCAGCAGGCTGTCCACCCCGCCGTTGAAGGCGCCCTCGATGTCGGTGTCCAGCCGGTCCCCGACCACCAGCGGCCGCCGCGCGCCCGTCCGCAGCACGGTCTCCCGGTGCATCGGCGGCAGCGGCTTGCCCGCCACCTCCGGGTCCACCCCCGCCGCCGCCCGCACCGCGGCCACCAGCGTCCCGTTGCCGGGCGCGATGCCGCGGGCCGTCGGCACCGTCATGTCGGTGTTGGAGGCGACCCACGGCAGCCCGCCGCGCACCGCGTACGCGGCCTCCGCCAGCTGCGCCCAGCCGACCGACGGGTCGAAGCCCTGCACCACCGCGAGCGGCTCCTCGGCCAGCGAGCGGACCGCGACCAGCCCGCGCTCGGCCAGCGCCTCCTCCAGTCCCAGCCCGCCCACGACCAGCACCTTCGCTCCGGCCGGCACCTTCTCGGCGACCACCCGGGCGGCCGCCTGGGCCGAGTTGATCACGTCCGCGGGCTCGGCCGGCACACCCAGCTCGGTCAGGTGCTCGGCGACCACCCGCGGCGGGCGGGAGGCGTTGTTGGTCACGTACGCGAGCCGCATCCCGGCCGTCCGGGCCGTCGCCAGCGAGTCCACCGCGTGCTCGATCGCGTGCGGGCCGGCGTAGACCACGCCGTCCAGGTCCAGCAGTGCCGTGTCGTACGCCTCGGTCAGCGGGCGGTCGCTGCCGCCGGGGGTGGTCCGTCGCGCGGGGGTGGCCGTCTCGGTCATGCCTGCCCTACCTCATTCACTGCGGTTCGTCCGCGTTCACCGCGGTTCGTCTGCTCGTCACTGCCCGCCCGGTCAGGCGTCCTCGTCGACGCCGCCGGGCCCTCCCCCGACCTGCCCGGGCACCCCCGGCTCACGGTAGCCGGGCGCCCCCGGCAGCAGTGGGCCGTAGGCCCCGGCGCGGGCCGCCAGGGTCGCCCTGGTCTGCCGCAGCGCCGCCCGGTAGTGGTCGGCCTCCGGCCGCATGGCCACCGCCAGCGCCAGGTGCTCGGCGGAGGTCTCGAAGTCGCCCAGCCGGGCCGCCGCGACCCCCCACCCGAACTGAGCGTAGTCGTCCGAGGGATCTGCCTGCGCCACCGCCCGGAAGTTCTCCAGCGCCGTCGCGTACGAACCGGCGTCGAACTGCGCCCGGGCCAGCGCCTCCCGGATGCTGCGCGAGTGCGGCTCGGCCTCCGCCGCCCGGACCAGCAACTGCTCGGCCGCCGCCGGGTGCCCCTGGGCCAGCAGGTTCGCGCCCCGGCGGAACCAGTCGTAGACGTCCCCGGCCGGCTCCCCGGTCCGCCCCTGGGCGGGCACGCCGCCCGTCGGCACGCGCTCCCCCGGCGCACCGCCGTCCAACCGTTCCTGCCCGTCCTCCATGCCGTACCTCGCCCTCGGTCGTACACCCGTCCGACCGTTCGGCACGGGGATTCCGATCTCTCAACAACGCGTACCCGGTTACGATGCCCAGAATGAGCACACCCAGTGCAGAAGACGGAGTCGAGACTCCCGTGGGCGGCCCCGGCGATCCCGGGCACGTCGCCACCGCAGGCCTGTCCCTGTCCCCCTTCCGTGGCCTGCGCTACGTCCCCGACCGGGTCGGCGCGCTGGCCTCGGTGATGTCCCCGCCGTACGACGTCGTCGACCCGGGGCGCCGGCTCGACCTGGAGACCGCCGACCCGCACAACGTGGTCCGGCTGATCCTGCCCCGCCCGGAGCCCGAGGACGCCGGCGACCGCCCCGACCGCGACACCAAGTACCGGCACGCCGCCCGGCTGCTGGCCGCCTGGCAGCGCGAGAGCGTCCTCGCCGCCGACCCGGAGCCGGCCATCTACGTCTACGAACAGCGGATCCCCGGCAACGGTGACACGCCCGAGCTGCTCCAGCGCGGCCTGATCGGCGCCCTCGCGGTGAGCGGCCCCGAGGCCGGCGTCGTCCTCCCCCACGAGGACGTGATGCCCCGGCCGGTCGCCGACCGGGTCGGCCTGATGCGCACCACCCGGGCCAACCTCGAACCGCTGCTGCTCACCTACCGCGGCAACGGCGGCGCCTCCGGCGTCATCGAGCGGACCGTCGAGGGCGAGCCGCTGCTCTCCACCGCCACCTCCGACGGCACCCACCACCGCCTGTGGGCGGTCACGGACCCCGCCGACCTCGGCGAGATCAGCCGCGACCTGGCCACCTGCCGGGCCCTGATCGCCGACGGCCACCACCGCTGGGAGATGTACCTGCGGCTCCAGCGCGAACACCGCCACCTGCCCCGCAGCCCGTGGGACCGCGGCATGGTGCTGCTGGTGGACACCGCCCGCTACCCGCTGCGGGTCCGGGCCATCCACCGGGTGCTGTACCGGCTGCCGGTGGCCGAGGCCCTGGAGAAGCTCGGCGACCAGTGGAAGGTCAAGGAGGTCCCCGGTCCGCTGACCGCCGCCCTCCAGGCCCTCGCCGAGCAGAAGCGGCACGGCGGCAACGGCTTCGTCCTCACCGGCGGCGACGGCGTGTTCTGGCTGCTCGGCGAGCCGGAGGAGGCCCTGCTGGAGGCCACCGTGCCGCACGACCGGCCCGAGGAGTGGCGCCACCTGGACGCCACCGTGCTGCACGCCACCCTGCTCGACCACACCTGGCACGTCCCCGACGGCCCCGACGACATCGGCTACCTGCACACCGCCGCGGCCGCCGAACGCGAGGCCGCCCGCACCGGAGGCACCGCCGTACTGCTGCACCCGGTCCGGGAGAGCGTGGTGCGGAGGCTGGCCGAACAGGGCGTCACCATGCCGCGCAAGTCCACCTCGTTCGGGCCGAAGCCGGCCACCGGGCTGGTGCTGCGCAGCCTTCCGCTGGGCTAGGCCGCTGGGCTAGGCCGTCGGCCGGGCAGCCGGGCAGCAGGAACCCCCGGACGCCGTGAGGCCCTGCCGATCTCCCCCGAAGGGGCATCGGCAGGGCCTCACGGCGTGTTTCAGGGCGCTCAGGCCTGGGCGTCGCCCTTGGCCTCGGCCTTGTCGGCCTTCTCGGTCTCGTCGGCCTCGGCGTCCGCGGCGCGCTCGGGGACCATGCCGTCGAAGTCCTCGTCGATCTCGAGGTCGTCCTCGTCGTAGAACTCCTCGACGTCCTCTTCGTCCTCGAAGATCACACGGTCGTCGGAGACGTCGCCGCCGCGCTTCTTCGCCGGGGCCTCGGCCCGGTCGACGTCCTCGTCGGCCAGCTCCGGGTCGAGCGCGTCGGTGAACTCCACGCCGTCGATCTCGGCCAGGCGCTCCGAGGCGTTGGTCGAACCCTCGGTGTCGGCCTCGGCGGCCTTGGCGAACCAGTCACGGGCCTCGTCGCCACGGCCAGCGGCGATCAGCGCCTCGGCGTAGGCGTACCGCAGGCGCGCGGTCCACGAGTGCACGGCGCTGGAGGCCAGCTCCGGGCTCTGCAGGGTGACGACGGCCGCCTCGAACTGCTGCATGTCGCTGCGGGCACCGGCCGCGACCAGGCGCATCTCCACCTGGCCGGCCTTGTCCAGCTGCTTCACCTCGGGCTCGCCGGCCATCGCCAGCGCCCGCTCCGGACGGCCCAGACCGCGCTCGCAGTCGGCCATCACGGGCCACAGGTCGGCACGACCGGTCATCCGACGGGCGGCGCGGAACTCGGTCAGCGCCTCGGAGTAACGCTGCGTCATGTACGAGGCGAAACCGGCCGCCTCACGGACGGCGGGCACACGGGACGCCAGTCGCAGCGCGACGCGCGAGTACTGGTAGGCCTCCTCCGCGTCGCCGTCGAGCAGCCGGGCCACCATCACCAGGTTGCGCGCGACGTCGTCCGCGAGGGTCTTGGGCAGGCTCTTGAGCTCCTGGCGCACGTCCGCGTCCAGCTCGAAGCCGGTGACGTCCTCCGGGATCGGCAGGCGCTTGACCGGCTCGAAGTTGCCACGACGGTCGTCGTAGTCCCCACGGCCGCGGTCGCCGCCGCGGTCGTCACGGTCGCGGTAGGACGGACGGTCGTCGCGACGGAAGCCGCCGCCACCCTGACGGTCGTCCCGGCGGAAGCCGCCACGGTCGCCGCCGCGGTCGCGGTTGAAACCACCACCCTGGGGACGGTCGCCACGGTCGCCGTAGGACGGACGGTCGTCACGACGCGGACGGTCGTCACGGTCGTCGCGACGGAACCCGCTCGGGCGGTCGTCCCGGCGGAAGCCGCCACCCTGGGGGCGGTCGTCACGGCGGAAGCCACCGCGGTCGCCGCCACGGTCGTCACGGTTGAAGCCACCACCCTGCGGACGGTCACCGCGGTCGCGGTTGAAACCGCCACCCTGCGGACGATCGCCACGGTCGCGGTTGAAACCGCCACCCTGGGGACGGTCACCGCGGTCGCGGTTGAAACCGCCGCGGTCGTCACGGTCGCGGTTGAAACCGCCGCCCTGGGGGCGGTCGTCACGGCGGAAGCCACCGCGGTCGCCGCCACGGTCGTCGCGGTTGAAGCCACCACCCTGCGGACGGTCGCCACGGTCGCGGTTGAAACCGCCACCCTGCGGACGGTCGTCACGGCGGAAGCCACCGCGGTCGCCGCCACGGTCGTCACGGTTGAAGCCACCGCCCTGGGGACGGTCACCGCGGTCGCGGTTGAAGCCACCACCCTGCGGACGGTCACCGCGGTCTCGGTTGAAGCCACCCCCCTGCGGACGGTCGCCACGGTCGCGGTTGAAACCGCCACCCTGGGGACGGTCACCGCGGTCGCGGTTGAAACCGCCGCCCTGCGGACGGTCGCCACGGTCGCGGTTGAAACCGCCACCCTGGGGGCGGTCGTCACGACGGAAGCCGCCACGGTCGCCGCCGCGGTCGTCACGGTCGCGGAACGACGGACGGTCGTCACGACGCGGACGGTCGTCACGGTCATCGCGACGGAACCCGCTCGGGCGGTCGTCCCGACGGAAGCCGCCACCCTGGGGGCGGTCGTCACGGCGGAAGCCACCGCGGTCGCCGCCACGGTCGTCACGGTTGAAGCCACCGCCCTGGGGACGGTCACCGCGGTCGCGGTTGAAGCCACCACCCTGGGGACGGTCACCGCGGTCGCGGTTGAAGCCACCGCCCTGGGGACGGTCGCCACGGTCGCGGTTGAAACCGCCACCCTGGGGACGGTCACCGCGGTCGCGGTTGAAACCGCCACCCTGGGGACGGTCGCCACGGTCGCGGTTGAAGCCACCACCCTGCGGACGGTCGTCACGACGGAAGCCGCCACGGTCGCCGCCGCGGTCGTCACGGTCGCGGAACGACGGACGGTCGTCACGACGCGGACGGTCGTCACGGTCGTCACGACGGAAGCTGCCACGGTCGTTGGACCAGCCCCCACGCGACCGGGGCTCGTAGCCTCGGCCGTCGTCCGATCGACGCTCGGGACGGCCCTCGGGCTGGTTCGACATCCTCGTGACTCCTTCTGCTGCTTCATCTCCACCGCGGACTGGGCAACGTCAGTGCCGTCACGCGGTATCGGCGCCGGCCTCCTGGCCGCACACCATCTCCATTGTCCGGCATGTCGGAAGCGTCCGCTCCTGGGCGGAAGTCCCGGCCTGCCGGTCTCGTGCAAGTTCGCAAAACACAAAAAGGCCGCGGCCCCAACGAAACGCTGGGGCCCCCGCCTTT
>NZ_JBHWIV010000102.1:0-28459 GCF_042731675.1 Kitasatospora sp. NPDC059827
CGAGGCCGACAGATCCCGTTGAGGACCCGAGGTCAGTCAGGAGGCGAGTCAGACCTGCCCGGGAACCGCTCATGAACATCCTCACTGTCAGGAGGCGTTGATGGCGGCGTCGTCGATGACGAAGCTGGTCTGCAGGGAGGAGTCCTCGGTGCCGGTGAACTTGAGGGTCACGCTCTGGCCCGCGAAGCTCGACAGGTCGAAGGTCCGCTGCACGTAGCCGGTGCCGGCGTCGACGTTGGAGTAGGTGTGCAGGGTGGTGGAGTTGGCCTGGACGGTGAGCTTGTCGTAGGCGGTGGTGCCGGTCTCGGCGGTGTCGACGTGCAGCCAGAAGCTGAGCGTCGCCTTGCAGCCGGCCGGGATGGTGACGGTCTGGCTGAGGGTGTCGGTGTGGGTGCTGCCGTAGCCGTCGAGCCAGGCTTTCCAGGAGCCGGAGTGGCTCGGCTCGCTGCTGGAGTTGTCGATCACGCCGCTGGACGCGGTCCACGGGGAGGCGGTGCCGGTCTCGAAGCCGGGGTTGCCGAGCAGCTGGCCGCCGCCGGTGCAGGTGCCGCCGCCGGAGCCCGCGACGGTCCAGGTGAAGGAGGCGGAGCCGGTGGCGCCGGTGGTGTCCTTGGCGGTGACCGTGACGTTGTTGCTGCCCGCCGTGGTCGGGGTGCCGGAGATCAGGCCGGACGAGGAGTTGATCGACAGTCCGGCCGGCAGGCCGGTGGCCGAGTAGCTCAGGCTCTGGCCGGAGGCCGAGTCACTGGCGTGGATCTGCAGGCTGGCCGCGGTGCCGACGGTGCCGCTCTGGTTGCCGGGGCCGGTGACCGTGACGGTGTTGCCGCCGCTGCTGCCGCCGGCCGTGAAGGCGGCCAGGCCGTTGGGGGTGCCGAGGCCGGTCGGTCCGTCGTAGCCGGCGCCGGCGGTGCAGAGGTAGGTCGGCGAGCAGGTGCCGTTGGCGCCGCTGGTCACGTCGTTCAGCGAACCGGCGTGCTGGTAGGCGTACTTGGCCGGGACGTCGCCCGCGCCCGGGGCGCCCGCGTCGGCGTAGACGGCGGCGATGATCGGCGCGGAGGCGCTGGTGCCGCCGTACACGGCCCAGCCGCTGCCGCCGTAGGTCTGGTAGACGGCGACGCCGGTGGCCGGGTCGGCGACGGCGGAGACGTCCGCGATGGTGCGGTTGGCGCAGCCGCTGTCGGTCTGCCAGCTGGGCTTGGGGTCGTAGGCGGAGCAGCCGGAGCCGGCGCCCTCGCCGCCGGAGCTGGTGCCCCAGACGGACTCGCTCCAGCCGCGGGCGTTGGAGGCGCGGGTCAGCGAGGTGCCGCCGACGGAGGTGACGTACTGGGAGCCGGCCGGGTATTGGGCGCCGTAGCCGGAGTCGCCGGAGGAGGCGGTGATGGCCACGCCGGGGTGGTTGAAGTACTGGCTGTCCGAGGTGGTGTCGCTGGAGTCCTCGGCGCCGCCGTAGCTGTTGGAGACGAACTTCGCGCCCTGGGCGACGGCCTGGTTGACCGAGGCGCCGAGGTCGCCCATGGTCGCCGAGTTGGCCTCGACCAGCAGGATGTGGGCGTTCGGCGCGACCGCGGAGACCATGTCGAGGTCGAGGGAGATCTCGCCCGACCAGCCGGTGTCGGAGGTCGGGTAGCTGGTGCCGCCGTTCTGGTCGATCTTCTTGAAGCAGCCGTTGGCGGTGGTGCACGCGGGCAGCCCGTACTGCGTGCGGTAGGTCGCCAGGTCGGACTCGGCGTTGGGGTCGTCCTGCGCGTCGATGATGGCGACGGTCTGACCGGCGCCCCCGTTGGCGGGCAGGGCGTAGGCGCTCTGCAGGTCGCCGGGGCCGAGGCCGGACGGCGTCGCGTCCGGCGAGACCGCGTTCAGGGCGAAGGCGTGCGGCTGGACGACGTCGGTGCGCACCAGCGCGTCGCAGGCCATCCGGTGCGGGCCGCTCGGCTTGGCGCACACGTGCTTGACGCCGTTGCCGGAGGTGCCGGACCAGGTGGCCGAGGCGTCGGCCGGGGCGGCGAGCGCGAGGCCGGCGGCGACCACGGCGCCGACCGCGAAGGTCGCGGTGCCGGCCCGGAGCCGGCGGTGCCGCAGGGGGGAACGGAGGAAGTTGCGCAACGGAGCCCTCCCAGGCGGGGGGTGGGACCCCGGGGGCGCCGAGGAGGCCGTCGTCAGGCGGCCGGTCGGCGGGCAGGCCCGGGGTGTGAGGGGGAGACGCGCACGAGCAGACGGCTGCCCTGGAGGGTCGGCGGGGCACGGCACGTCGGCCCGTGGGGGACGGAGGAGCGCCGCCGGACGATCGATGATCGGGGCATGCCAAGGAGGTGGTGCCGAGCCTTCACGGCGTCAGCGGTAGGAAGGTAGCCAAGCCCGGCGGCGGCGAACAAGGCCGAAGTCCACCCCATGACCGAGGCTTGACCGGGCGGGATCCCGCCACTGGCGCCGCCTCGCCGCCGGCCGCGCTGAGCGGCGGTTCACCTCGCACACGGAACGGCCGAGGCCGGGCCGGGCCCCGCGCCGTACGGCCGGGCCGGCGGGGTGGGCGGCCGGGCGGCTTCGGTTCGTCAACACCCCACCGCACAAGGGTGGTTCGGTGGCGGTGTGGGAGAGGGCGCCGGGGCGTCAGGGCGCGTCGGGTCGGGTCAGGTCACGTCAGGGCGCGTCGGGTTCGTCGAGCAGGATGGGGCGTACGGGGTGCGCCTGGCGGGCCCCGGTTGGGCGCCGGGGCGATTCGGGTACCTCCCTTGGCATGTCGGACGAGAAGAACCGCGCCGTGGCCGAGGCGATCCTCCCGCTGGTCGGCGGCGCCGCCAACATCCGCTCGGTGGCCCACTGCATGACCCGGCTCCGGCTGGGCCTGGCGGACCGCTCCCTGGTCGACCGCGCGGCGCTCGCGGCGCTGCCGGCCGTCCTGGGCACCGTCGACGACGACACCTACCAGATCGTGCTCGGCCCGGCGGCCGTCACCGGGGTCACCGCGCAGCTGCTGCGGCTGCTCGATGCCGGCGGCGGGGCCGAGACGGCCGACGGCCCGGCCCCCACCGCCTCGGCTCCCACCGCCTCGGCCCCCACCGCGGAGGACCTCGCCGGGCGCGGGGAGCGGATCCGGGCGGAGGCCCGGGTGCGCAACGCGACCCCGGTCAAGCGGGCGCTGCGCCGGATCGCGAACGTCTTCGTCCCGCTGATCCCCGCCCTGATCGGCTGCGGCATCGTCGCCGCGCTCGCCGGGGCGCTGGCCAACCTCGGCTGGGCGCCGGCCCTGGTCGCCGCGCTGACGGCCGTCTCCTCGGGGTTCATGTCCCTGCTCGCCGTCTTCGTCGGCTACAACACGGCGAAGGAGTTCGGCGGCACACCCGTGCTCGGCGGGGCGGTGGCCGGGGTGATCGTCTACGGCGGGGTCGCCAAGGTGGAGGCCTTCGGCCAGCACCTCACCCCCGGCCAGGGCGGCGTGGTCGGGGCGCTGCTCGCCGCGCTGCTGGCCGTCCGGCTGGAGCGCTGGACACGGCGGATCGTGCCCGCCGCCCTGGACGTCCTGGTCACCCCCACCGTCACCGTCCTGTTCGGCGGGCTGGCCGCCCTGTACGGCCTGATGTACGTCGCCGGGGAGGTCTCCACCGGCATCGGCCACGCCGCCACCTGGCTGCTCGCCCACGGCGGACTGCTCGCCGGGATGGTGCTCGGCGGCCTCTTCCTGCCTCTGGTGATGCTCGGCCTGCACCAGGCGCTGATCCCGATCCACACCACCCTGATCCAGCAGCAGGGCTCCACCGTGCTGCTGCCGATCCTCGCCATGGCCGGCGCCGGGCAGGTCGGCTGCGCCGCGGCCGTCTACCTCCGGCTGCGCCACAACGCCTCGATCCGGGCGACCATCCGCTCCGCCCTCCCGGCCGGGCTGCTCGGCATCGGCGAACCCCTGGTCTACGGGGTCACGCTGCCGCTCGGCCGCCCGTTCGTCACGGCCTGCGTGGGCGGCGCCGCCGGTGGTGCCTTCGTCGGCGTGGTCGGCCAGCTCGGCAGCGCCGTCGGCTCCACCGCCGTCGGCCCGTCCGGCTGGGCGCTGTTCCCGCTGCTGGCCGGCCCGCACGGCCTGGCCGCGAGCGCGGCCGTCTACGGCGGCGGCCTGCTGACCGGCTACGTCGTCGGCTTCCTGGCCACCTACTTCTTCGGCTTCACCCGCGCGATGCTCGCCGAGTACGACGCGCCGGCCCCGTCGCCGGTGCTCCCCGCAGTCGAGCCGTTCGCCGGCGCCGAGTAGCGCGCTCCCTTCGTGCCCCGCCCCTACGTACCCGCCCCTTCGCGGCCTGCCCGTGACGCCCTGACGGGGTGACGGTTCGTTATGTCCGCGTGACCTCTCGGGTCGACCCGGCGGGTCTACCTTTGTCGACGCTCGGCCAACTCCACCCCCTCACAAGGGAGTAGCCATGCCCGAAGCCCGTCGGCGCACCCTCGCCGTGACCACCGCCCTGCTGACCGTTCTGGGCGCCGCCGCACCGGCCGTCGCCGCCACCGCCCCCGCCCTCGTCCAGGCCCCGCTCGCCGCCCACCACGGCGGCGGCACGCTGCACAGCACCAGCGGCAACTGGTCCGGCTACGCCGCCACCGGCGGCCGGTTCACCAGCGTCAAGGCCAGCTGGGTCCAGCCCGCCGTCTCCTGCACCGGCACCGACACCTGGTCCAGCTTCTGGGTCGGCCTGGACGGTGACGGCAGCAACAGCGTCGAGCAGACCGGCACCGAGGCCGACTGCTCCGGCGGCTCGCCGGTGTACTCGTCCTGGTACGAGATGTACCCGGCGTACCCGGTCAACTTCAGCAACACCGTGCGCCCCGGCGACCACTTCACCGCGAGCGTCACCACCAACGGCAGCGGCTCCTTCACCCTCACCCTCGCCGACACCACGGCGGGCTGGAGCCGGACCGTCAACAAGTCTCTCAAGAGCGCCGCCCTGGCCTCCGCCGAGGTGATCGCCGAGGCCCCGTCCAGCTCCACCGGGGTGCTCCCGCTGTCGAACTTCCACTCGGTGGCGTTCAGCGGCGCGAGCGTCAACGGCCAGAGCCTGGGCGGGTTCAACCCGGACGCCATCACGATGGCCTCCGGCGGCGTCACCAAGGCCACCACCTCCGGGCTGAGCGGCGGCAGCGCCTTCTCGGTGAGCTGGAAGCACAGCTGACCCCGAGCGTGCGGAAGGCCGCCGCCCCCTTCGGTGCCGGGGGCGGCGGCCTGAGCTGTTCGGCCGGTGGCTCAGCGGGCGGTTCCGGCCCGGGCCCTGGTCCAGGCGGACTCGCGGAGCAGCCGCAGGCCGTTGAGGCCGACCAGGACGGTCGAGCCCTCGTGGCCGAGGACGCCCAGCGGCAGCGGGAGGGTGGCGACCAGGTCCCAGACGGCCAGCACGGAGATGAACACCGAGGCGATCACCAGGTTCTGCACCACGAGCGACCGGGCCCGCCGGGAGAGTGCCACCACGGCCGGGACGGTGGCGAGTTCGTCGCGCACGATGACGGCGTCGGCGGTCTCCAGGGCGAGGTCGGAGCCGGCCCGGCCCATCGCGAGGCCGGTGTGGGCGGCGGCCAGCGCGGGCGCGTCGTTGACGCCGTCGCCGACCACCAGGACCTTCCGCCCGGCCTGCTCCCGCTCGCGGACGGCGGCGACCTTGTCCTGCGGCAGCAGGCCGGCGCGTACGTCGGTGATGCCGACCTCGGCGGCCAGTCGGGCGGCGGCCCGCGGGTTGTCCCCGGTGAGCAGCATCGGGGCGGTGCCGGTCAGGGCGGTGAGTGCGCGGACGGTGGCGGCGGCGTCGGGGCGCAGCCGGTCGGCGATACCGAGCAGGCCGACCGGGACGCCGTCCCGTACGACCAGGACGGCGGTGCGGCCGCCGTCCTCCAACTCGGTTGCCAGGGCGGCGGCTTCGGCCCGGACCTCGTCCGCGGAGCCGTTCGGCATCCGGGCCGGGGCGCCGACCGCGACGGCGCGCCCGCCGACGGTGGCGGTGACGCCGATGCCGGGGGCGGAGGTGAAGTCCTCGGCCGCGGCGAGGGCCAGGCCGCGGGTGCGGGCGGCGTCGACGACGGCGCGGGCGAGCGGGTGCTCGCTGGGGTGCTCGGAGGCCGCGGCCAGCGTGAGCAGCTCCTCCTCCGACAGGCCGGAGCCGGTCAGCGGGCGGAGGTCGGTGACCCGGGGGGTGCCCTCGGTGAGGGTGCCGGTCTTGTCCAGGGCGACGGCGTCGGCCTGGCCGAGGCGCTCCATCACGACCGCGGACTTCACCAGGACGCCGTGGCGACCGGCGTTGGCGATCGCGGAGAGCAGCGGCGGCATGGTGGCGAGGACCACGGCGCACGGCGAGGCGACGATCATGAAGGTCATCGCCCGCAGCAGCGAGCCGGTGAAGGCGGCGCCGAGGGCGAGCGGCACGGCGAAGACGGCCAGGGTGGCGACCACCATGCCGATCGAGTACCGCTGCTCGACCTTCTCGATGAACAGCTGGGTCGGCGCCTTGGTCTCCGAGGCCTCCTCGACCAGCTGGACGATCCGGGCGATCACCGAGTCGGCGGCGTCCCGTTCGACCCGGATCCGCAGGGCGCCGGTGCCGTTGAGGGTGCCGGCGAACACCTCGTCACCACGCTGCTTGGGTACGGGCAGCGGCTCGCCGGTGATGGTGGCCTGGTCGACCTCGCTCGCGCCGTCCAGGACCCGGCCGTCGGCGCCGATCCGCTCGCCGGGGCGCACCAGGACGGTGTCGCCGACGGCGAGCCGTTCGGTCGGCACGCTCTCCTCGGCGCCGTCGGGCAGCAGCCGGGTGGCGGTGGGCGGGGCCAGGTCGAGCAGTCCGCGGACGGAGTCGGCGGTGCGGGCGGTGGCCAGGGCCTCCAGGGCGCCGGAGGTGGCGAAGATGACGATCAGCAGCGCGCCGTCCATGACCTGGCCGACGGCGGCGGCGCCGAGCGCCGCGACGATCATCAGCAGGTCGACGTCGAGGGTCTTCTCGCGCAGGGCCTGGAGCCCGGCCCAGGCGGGCTCCCAGCCGCCGGTGGCGTACGCGAGGGCGTAGAGCGGCGCCCAGGCCCAGGCCGGGGCGCCGGTGAGCTGGAGCGGGAGCGCGATCAGGAAGAGCACGGTCGCGGCGGCGGCCCAGCGGGCCTCGGGGAGGGCGAACACCCGGGTGCGGCGGCGCGGGGCGCTGTCGGGGCGCGGTGCGGCGGGCGTCGCGGGGCGCTCGATCAGGGTGGTGGGCATGCGGACGGGACCCTTCGGGGCAGGGCGGAACCGGTGGCTCGGGGCAGGGCGGAGCCGGTGACTCACTCACCATACATGAACATATGAACGCTTCTTCATGTATGAGTTGTACTATTGCCCGCATGGGTCATGGAGCAGCCCCCGCAACCGCCGTCCCGCACACCCGCCTGGACGAAGCCAGCGCCGCCCGGGTGGCCACCACCCTGCAGGCCCTGGCCACCCCCTCCCGGCTGCTGATCCTCTCCCGGTTGCGCGAAGGCCCCTGTGCCGCCACCGAACTCGCCGCCGAGGTCGGGCTGGAGCAGTCCGCCTGCTCCCACCAGCTCCGGCTGCTGCGCAACCTCGGCCTGGTGGTCGGACGGCGCGAGGGCCGCTCGGTGGTCTACGCGCTGTACGACAACCACGTCGCGGCCCTGCTCGACCAGGCCGTCTACCACATCGAGCACCTGCGGCTCGGGCTCAGCGACACCGAGCTCGACTGAGCCGCGGGGCCGCTGGAGGTCCGCTGGATGACTGGACAGCTGCCCGGCCCTGGTTCAGCGGCGGTGCCAGGCGGCGAGGAGGTCGGCCTCGGCGGTCGGGGTCAGGGCCTGCGGCAGCGGTTCGAACGGCTCGATGTCACGGGCGGTGTCCGCCACCGGGCGGAGCCGCAGGCCGGTGCCGAGGGCGGCGGCGGGGTCGGCGGTGTTGGCGGCCCGGCGCAGCGGGTCGGAGTGCCACAGCGGCAGTGCGCGGTCCTGGATGCCGGACGTCCGGAGGAAGTCGTCGTCGGTCCAGGTGAGCGTGGTCCCGGCCGGGGCGACGGCGGAGGCGATGGCGTCGAGCAGGTCGCCCATCGTGAACGGCGGGGGAGTCGCGGCGTGGTAGGCGCCGGTGGCGCCCTTCGTCAGCAGGTCGAGCATCCAGTCGGCGAGGTCGCGGGCGTCGACGACCTGGAGCGGGGCGTCGGGCCGGCCCGGGGCCAGCACCTCGCCGCCGCGGGCGATCCGCTGCACCCAGTGGTCGAAGCGGTGGGTGTAGTCCTGGGGGCCGATCACGTACGTCGGCCGCACCAGCAGGGAGTCCGGGCCGAAGCGCTCGACGGCCGCGCGCTCGCACTGGACCTTGAGCATGCCGTAGGTGGCCGGGGTGATCTCCTCGGGCTCCGGGCCGTCGGCCGGGAGCAGCGGGGAGTCCTCGGCGAACCCGGGCGCGGCGGGGGTGTCGTAGACCGCCATGGACGAGACCAGGAGGTAGTGCCCGGCCGCGCCGGGGTCCAGGGCGGTGGCCAACTGCCGTACCTGGCGAGGGTAGTAGGCGCTGACGTCGACGGTGGCGTCCCAGCTCAGGCCGCGCAGCGCGGTGAGGTCGGCGTCGCGGTCGGCGATCAGGTGGGTGGCCTCGGGGAGCAGGTGGGCGCCGGAGCGGCCGCGGTGCAGCACGGTGACGTCGTGCCCGGCGGCCAGCGCGGCCCGGGCGAAGTGGAGGCCGACGAAGCGGGTGCCGCCCATGATCAGTATGCGCATCGGACCATGGTTACAGCTCGGCCCGGTTCCGGCCACGGGATTGCCGGAACCGGGCCGATCGTCAGAACTCAGTCGGCGACGCCCAGTTGGGCCAGCAGCGCCTGGTTGTCCTCGATGTGCCAGTCCTCGACGATCCGGTCGGTACCGACGTGCTGGATGTCGATGGCGTTGAACTCGACGGCCTGGCCCCGCCCCCGGACGCCGTCGAAGGTGCCGGTGAAGTGGCCGCGGAAGACCAGCCGGGCGGTGATCCGGTCACCGGCGACCAGGACGTCGGACAGCTCGCAGGTCAGGTCCGGGACGGCGGCGCGGAAGTTCTTCGAGGCGAACAGCGGTCCGGCCGGGCCCTGGGGGCGGCCGGGCGGGAGCGTGTTGTCCCGGAACTGCGGGTCGATCGCCGCGTCCAGGTAGCGCTGCTGGCCGGTGTTCCAGAAGGTGTACAACTGCTGGGCCAGGTGGACCTCCTGGGCCGCGCGCCGGGTGCCGATCGAGCGGTCCGCGGTGAGCGCCTTCGGCTGGACCAGGTCGGGCGAGCGGTCGATCAGGTTCTGCGGCCAGCTGGGCGCGGGTCGGTGGTGGCCCCGCTCGGAGGAGGGGGCCGGGGCGGCGGCCGCGGTGCCCGTCGCGAGGGCGGCGACGGTGGCGAGGACGGCGGCGGTACGGGTGGCGCTGTGGCTCAGGATCGGCCAGGGCATGGGGAGTTGCTCCTCGGGGTGGGGTGGGGTGGGGCGGGGTGGGTCGGGGCGAGGCCGGTCGGGGCGGGGCGGGGTGGACGGTGGTGGGCGGTCAGGCGAGCCGGCCGCCGCCGTCCACGTGCAGCACGGTGCCGGTGACGTACGGGTTGTCGATCGCGTACAGCACGGCCTTGACCAGGTCCTCCGGGGTGCCGACCCGGCGGGCCGGGTTGCGGGCGGCGACGCCGCGCAGGAAGGCGTCCTTGTCGGCGCCCAGGCCGTCCCAGGAGCCGGTGTCGACGATGCCGGGGGAGACCGCGTTGACCCGGACCGGGGCGATCTCCACCGCCAGGGCCTGCACCAGGAAGGCCAGCGCGCCGTTGGTGGTGGCCATCACCGTGCGGGTGGGCGCCGGGCGCCAGGCGGCGACCCCGGAGAAGAAGGTGAACGAGCCGCGCTCCGAGGCCTGCCCGGCCAAGTGCTTGGCGAGCAGCAGCGGGCCGATCACCTTGGCGGCGAACGCCCGCTGGACGTCGGCGAGTTCGAGGTCCCGCAGCGGGCCGTTGGCGGGCATCGCGGCGGTCGAGACCAGGTGGTCGAAGGTGCCGACCCGCTCGGCGAACCGGGCGATCGAGTGCTCCTCGACGAGGTCGACGGGCAGTACCTCGGACGGTCCGCCCAGTTCGCCGGCCGTCCACTCCAGCTTGCGCGGGTCGGGGCCGGCCAGGACGACCGTGGCGCCGGCCGCCGAGGCGGCGGTGGCCACGGCGCGGCCGGTGCGCGAACCCGCGCCCACCACGATCAGGCGCTGGCCCAGCAGCGAGGTTCCCTGCGGCGGAGTGACGGCGGACGGCGGCGGGGTGCCGATGGACACGGGGGTGCTCCTTCGGGGGCGTCGGGGATCCGGCCGTCCGCTGCGTCTCGGGCGGCGGCCGCACCTCGACCCTCTCCCGGGGCGCTGCCATGAGTCCAAGGCTTGTTCTCTACCACTGCCATAAAATCCGCTCATGGCAACGCCGACGCTCCGACAGCTCGAATACCTGGTCACCGTGGTCGACACCGGCTCGTTCACCCGCGCCGCCGAGCAGCTGCACGTCACCCAACCCGCGCTCTCCCACCAGGTCCGGGCCCTGGAGGGCGCGCTCGGCGGCCCGCTGCTCGAACGGCTGCCGCGCGCGGTCCGGCTCACCCCGACCGGCCGGGCCGTCCTGCCGCACGCCCGGGCGGCACTGGCCGAGGCCGAGCGCCTGCAAGCGGTGGCCCGACGCACGAGCGGGCTGGAGGAAGGGGAGCTGGAGGTCGCCGCCGTCTACTCGATCAGCCTCGGCATCCTGCCGCCCGTCCTGCGGGCCTGGCACCGTCGGCACCCCGGCGTACGGATCCGGCTGCGCGAGTACTCCCACGCCGAGCGGCTCCAGGAAGCGATGGCCGCGGGCCGGGCCGACCTCGCCATCGGCCCGGTGCCGGACGGCTGGGAGGGGCCGATCCGGGAGCTCGGCGTCGAGGAGTTCACGGTCGTACTGGCCTCCGACGACCCGCTCGCGGCCCGCCCCACCCGCTCCATCGCCCTCGGTGAACTCGCCGACCGGGCCTGGGTCCACTACGGCCCCGACAACGGCCTCGCCGACCTGCTCGACCAGGCCTGCGCCCGCGCGGGCTTCCACCCCCGGGCGGCCGTCCGCGCCGAACAGACCTCCGCCGCACCACTGTTGGCCGCGGCCGGCCTCGGCCCGGCGCTGGTGCCCGCCGACATCGTGCCGCCGCACTTCGACGGCCTGCTGCTGCGGCCCGACCCGCCGGTCCGCCGCGCCCTCGCCGCCTACACCCGCACCCGCCCCGACCCGCTCACCGTGGCCTTCACCGAGCTGCTGGCCCAGCGGGCCCGGATCAACCCGGGGACGGGCTGACGCACCCGCGCGGCGGCCCGGTCCGGCCGCCGCGCGGGTGATGACGCCCTCAGTTGTCCGGCGTGCTCCCGGCGTCCGCCGGAGCCTCGGTGGTCGGGTCCTCGGTGGCGGCTGCTTCGGCGGGGGTGGTTTCGGTGGGGGCCGCCGCATCGCGGTCGGCGCTGCCACCGGTCATGTCGGGCACCGGCTTGCCTCCAGTCCAGTCGGGCATCGTCCTGCCTCCCGTCGTCCGGGCCGGAACGACCCCCTCTCACAGTGCGGCAAGGACGTCCTGGTGTACACCGTCGAGGACGAACCCGTTGTCCAGCCGGACCCGGACCGTCACCCGGCGCCCCCGCTCCCGGTGCTCGGCCCACTCCGGCTCCAGCGCGGCGAGCTGCGCCACCAGCCGCTCCCGGCTGGCCTCGGGCACGGTGTGCCCGTAGTCGTCGAACAGCGCCTTGAGCCGCTGGTACTCGCGGACCCCTTCGCTCTCCGGGAGTTCGCCGTCCACCCGCTCGACGACGCCCTCCGCCCCGGCGCCCAGCGACAGGAAGCCGACGGCGGCAGCGGGCTCGCCGGCGACGGCCTCACCCAGCCCGAGGTCTTCCGTCAACCTGACGCGTCGTCCTGCCTCCAGGGTCATCCGTGCGCTGCCTCTCGATCGATCGCCGCCCGCCGGCCCGGTCGGCCGGCGGTCCGGCCATTATCCGTGCCGCGGTCACCCGGCGGTGCCGACCGCGACTCGGCGTCGTAGGGTGACCGCCCGCCGAACGCAAGGGGGCGGAACGGACATGGGGGTAGTGCTGGACCGGTGTGCCCGGCTCGATCCGGCCGAGGCGGCCGTGGGGGCGCTGCTACCCGCCCGGGCCGTACGGCGCCCGGCGGACCACCGCCCCGCTGACCGTCGGCCGCCACGAGCTGCCGGCCGGCACGGTGGTCTTCCTGCCGATCCGGGCCGTCCACCTGAACCCCGCGTACTGGCCCGAGCCGGAGCGGTTCCGGCCCGAGCGATTCGGCCCGGCGGAGTCGGCGGGGCGCCCGCGGCTGGCCTGGATCCCGTTCGGCCTGGGGCCGCGCGCCTGCGAGGGCGCCCGACTGGCCACCGTGGAGGCCCAGTTGCTGCTGGCGGTGCTGCTCAAGCGCTTCCGCTTCCGGCCGGAGCCGGGGCACCGGGTGGTACCGGTCGAGCGGTTCGTCCTCTGGGCGGCCGAGGACATCCGGATGCTGGTGAGCCCCCGGGCCGCCGCACCCTGGCCTTCGGCGCGGGACGGCGGTGCCGGGCCGGGTCAGCCGTAGATCCGGGCGTACAGCTCCCGGATCTGTTCGGCGGTGGGGACGACGGGGTTGTTGGCGGGCGAGCCGGAGGCCAGGGCCTGCTCGGCCATGACGGGGGTCAGCCTGGTCCAGTCGTCCCGGTCGATGCCGTGGCTGCGGGGCGTGGGCACCGCCAGGTCACGGCAGAGTGCGCGGAGCGCGTCGACGAGCCGGTCGGCGGCCAGGTCGTCCGGGTCCCCGGCGGTCGCGACGCCCAGGGCGCGGGCGCAGTCGGCGTAGCGGGCGCGTGCGCCGTGCACCGAGAAGGCCGTCACGGCGGGGAACAGCATCGCGTTCGACAGCCCGTGGGCGACCTGGAAGTGGGCGCCGATCGGGCGGCTCATGCCGTGGACGAGGGCGACGCTGGAATTGGAGAAGGCCAGCCCGGCCTGGGTCGCGGCGAGCATCATCGCCTCGCGGGCCACGGTGTCGGTGCCGTCCGCGTAGGCGCGGCGCAGGTGGCGGCCGATGGTGCCGATCGCGGTGAGGGCCAGGCCGTCGGTGAACGGGTTGGCCCTGCGGCTCACGTACGCCTCGACGGCGTGGGTGAGGGCGTCGATGCCGGTGTCGGCGGTCAGCCGGGGCGGCATCGACAGGGTGAGGTCCGGGTCGATCACGGCGGCCAGCGGCTGGAACGCCGGGCCCAGGCAGAGCATCTTCTCGTCCGTGTCGCTGTCGGTGATGACGGTGACCTGGGTCGCTTCCGAGCCGCTGCCGGCGGTGGTGGGGACGGCGATCACCGGCAGCGCCGGGCCGGGCGTGACCCGGGGCGCCTTGTAGTCGCGCATCCGGCCGCCCTGGACGGCGAGCAGGGCGAGGGCCTTGGCGCTGTCCATCGGGCTGCCGCCGCCGAAGCCGATGACGGAGTCCGCGCCGTGCTCCTCCAGGGCCTTGAGGCCCGCGGTCAGGGAGTCGGTGGTCGGGTCGGGCACGGTGTCGGCGAACAGCCGGGGGCTCAGCCCCGCGCCGGTCAGCACGGTGCCGAGGCGGTCCGCCGCGCCGGTGCCGACCAGGAACGCGTCGGTGACCAGCAGCGGGCGGCTCAGCCCCAGGCCCGCCATCACCTCGCCCAACACCTCGACGGCGCCCCGGCCGACGCGCATGATCCGGGGCAGGGACAGGCTGGCGACCATCGGGGACCTCTCGACGCTGGGGAGGGCGGGGCGGGCGGGCCCGGCCGGGTTCGACTGTGCCGTCGGCGGGGCCGTGCGTTCAATCGCCAATCGCGCAGACCGGGTGTGCACAAATGCAGATAGCGTGGTGCGGTGAACTCCCGTTCCCACCCGGCCGGTACGGATCCCGCGGACACCCGGGGGCGCGACCCGCGCAGGCTCCGCGCCGACGACCTCCGCTACCTGCTCGCCGTCGCCCGCACCGGGCGGCTGGTGGCCGCGGCCGACGCGCTCGGGGTGGACCACACCACGGTGTCGCGCCGCATCACCGCGCTGGAACGGGGCCTCGGCGTACGGCTGATGGAACGCGGCACCGAAGGCTGGGCACTGACCGACGCGGGGAAGGCCGTCTCGGAGGGCGCCCGCGCGATCGAGGACGCCCTCGACCAGGTCGTCGACGCGGTGTCCGGCCAGGACGCGCCGTCGCTGCGCGGCACCGTACGGGTGAGCGCCCCGGACGGCTTCGGTACCGTATTCGCCACCCCCGCGCTGGCCCGGGTGCGTCGGCGCCACCCCGGTCTGCAGGCCGAACTCATTACGGCAACCCGCCAGTTGACCCTGCACCCGGCCGGCTTCGACCTCGCGCTGGCGATCGGCCGGCCACCGCGCAGCCGACTGGTGACCGAGCACCTCACCGACTACGCGCTGGGCCTGTACGCCGCCGACGAGTACCTCGCCCGGCATGGGAGCCCCCGCACGCCCGCCGAACTCCGGGACCACGCGCTGGTGTTCTACATCGAGTCGATGCTCCAGGTCGGCGACCTCGACATCGAGCGCCACCTGCCCGGCGTCACCCCGGCGTTCTCCTCCACCAACGTCTTCGCCCAGGTGGAGGCGACCCGGGTGGGGGCCGGGATCGGCGTGCTGCCGGCCTTCCTGGCCGAACGGGCCGGACTGCGAAGGCTGTTGGCCGAGGAGGTCGACATCCGGCTGCCGATCGTCCTGGCCGTGCGCCGGGAGGCCGTCACCCGCCCCGCCGTGCGCGCGGTGCGCGACGCCCTCCACCGCGAGGTGGCGGAGCGCGCCGACGAGCTGCTCCCGACGACCTGAGCGGGGGCGCTGCGCGCGCCACCCGCGACGGACGGGGAGGACGGACCTCCGGACGGCGGACCGGCCATCGACGCCGTCCGGAGGTGACTCGGGGGGAGGGGAGAGGGACGAGGGGCAGCGGGGATGGTCAGGCGGCGGAGAGCCGGCCCGGCCGCTGCGGGACCGTCGCGGCGGGGCCGGGTGTAGGCCGGTGCGGCAGGCGCCGGTACGACGCGGACGGGCCGGGTGCGGGGGCGGCGAGCTGGGGGTCGACGGTGAGCGTCGTGACGCCCAGCGGCTCGGTGAGGGCGCGCAGGGCCGGCTCGGCGAGCGCGATCCACGGCTGGGCGGGCCCCAGTACGGCGGTGAGCCGCTGCGGGGTGGTGAAGGCGACGGCCGTACGGTCGCCGAGAGCGGTACGGAAGATCCGGGCGGTGTGGCCCAGCGGACCCGACCGGACGGGTACCAGGAGCGGTCCGGCCGGGTCGCGCGGGGAGGGCTCGGGATCCTCGGAGCTCAGGTGCTGCTGCATGGCGTGCCTCACGGGTGCGGCGGAAGGGTGGTGCGCCCCGCGATCGCCGGGCGCGGTAACGACGTTATGCCCGTGGGGCCCGGGGGAGCGTCGGCCCCTGACGCGTCCCTGATCCCGGCGGTCGCTTCCCTGATGGCACGTTGACGGCGCCACGCCTGCGTCGGCGCCACGCCCGCGTCGGGGTCACGCCTGCGCCGCCGCTACGCCTTGGTCGGTGCGATGGCGAAGGTCGCCAGGACGGCCGCCGTGACCTGGGCGGAGACCGTCTCGGGGGAGGCGGCGTCGAGCTTGCCGTCCAGGTGCAGGAAGGCCAGGCCGTGGACCAGCGCCCACACCGCGGTGGACAGCGCCTCCGGGTCGGCGTCGGGGAACACGCCGTGGACGATGCCGTGGACGTACTGGCGGACGGCGGCGGTCGCGGCCGCCCGTTCCTCGTTGGCCGGGTCGCAGGGCTCGGCGAACATCGCCCGGAACAGCGCCGGGCGGTCGAGGGCGAAGCGCACGTAGGCGACGGCGACGGCGGCGAGTTCGTCGGGCGTCGCGGGCGCGGGGTGCGCCGCGGTGAGGGCGGCGGCGAGTTCGAGGTAGCCCTCCGAGGCGACGGCGGAGACCAGGGCCTCGCGGTCGGCGAAGTGGCGGTAGGGGGCGGTCGCCGAGACGCCGGCCCGCCGGGCCACCGCCCGCAGGGACAGGCCGGAGCCGCCGTCCTCCTCCAGCAGCTCCCGGGCGGCGCGCAGGCAGGCGGCGCGCAGGTCGCCGTGGTGGTACGAGCCGGTCGTCGGCTGTGGCATGGGTCACCCTCCCAGATGTATGCACCGCTCACATTTCTCGCCTAATGTGAGCGATGTACACATCCTAGGCGATGTCCGTCGCGAGCGATGCGACGGCTTCGATGGAGAGGAGACCCGAATGGCCAGCCAGCTGTTCTCACCCCTGCACCTGCGCTCGGGGGCTGTCCTGCGCAACCGGATCGCCAAGGCGGCGATGGAGGAGAACATGGCCGGCGACGGCCAGCTGCCCGACCGGCGGATGCTGGAGCTCTACCGGCGCTGGGCCGCCGGCGGCACCGGCCTGCTGATCACCGGCAACGTCATGGTCCACGCCGAGGCGCTGACCGGCCCGGGCGGCGTCGTACTCGACGAGGCCGCGCCGCTGGAGCCGTTCACCGCCTGGGCCGAGGCCGCCAGGTCCGGCGGCGGGGCGGTCTGGATGCAGATCAACCACCCCGGCCGCCAGGTCGCCGCCGACATGCCCGGCGTGGTGTGGGGCCCGTCCGCGGTGGGCGTCGACCTGGGGCGGCACAGCAGCCGCTTCGGCCGGCCCACGGCGATGACCCCCGAGCAGATCGGCGCGACCGTCGACCGGTTCGCGACCACGGCCGCGCGCGCCGCCGAGGCCGGGTTCGACGGCGTCGAGATCCACGCCGCGCACGGCTACCTGCTGTCGCAGTTCCTGTCACCCCTGGTCAACCGGCGCACCGACGCCTGGGGCGGGTCGCTGGAGAACCGGGCCCGGATGCTGCTGGACGTCGTCCGCGCCGTGCGGGCCGCCGTCCCGCCGGCCTTCGCGGTCGCGGTCAAGCTCAACTCCGCCGACTTCCAGCGCGGCGGCTTCGATGCCGACGACGCCCGGCAGGTGATCGCGATGCTCGCACCGCTCGGCGTCGACCTGGTCGAACTCTCCGGCGGCAGCTACGAGAGCCCCGCCATGACCGGCCGCCCCGCCGACGACCGCACCCGCGCCCGCGAGGCCTACTTCCTGGACCTCGCGGAGGAGTTGGCCACCACCAGCCCGCTCCCGCTGATGCTCACCGGCGGCATCACCCGGCGTGACACCGCCGAACGGGTCCTGGCCGGCGGCGTGGAGGTCGTCGGCATCGGCACCGCCCTCGCCGTCACCCCCGACCTGCCCGAGCGCTGGGCCGCCGGACGCGAGGCCGACCGCGGGATCCGCCCGGTCGCCTGGTCCGACAAGGCCATGGCCTCGGCCGCCACCATGGCCCAGGTCCGCCACCAGCTCCGCCGCCTCGCCCGCGGCCGCGCCCCCAGGCCCGGCACCCACCCGGCCGTCGCCCTGCTCGCCGAACAGCTCCAGCAGCGCCAGGCCCTGCGCCGCTACCGCACCTGGCTGCCCACGGCCCGCGCCGGGCGTTCCTGAATCCGGGCCAGGGCGGCGCCGGTCGAGGCGCGGGGCCGGCTGTCGGTGGTGGTGAGGGGGGTCAACCGCAGGCGCAGCCTGCGGCGGTGGGTGCCGGTTCGGTGCAGCAGGCGGCGGTGATGGGGGCGCCGTCGGCGCTGCTGCCGAGGGTGTCGGCGTCGGCCTTGACGACGTAGACCTCCCAGGGTTCCCGGCCGGGTCCGTGGACCCAGACCTTGTCCTGGAGGGCGTAGCAGCAGGAGGTGTCGTTCTCCTCGAAGGTGGCCAGCCCGGCGTCCTTGAGGCGGGCGGTGGCGGCGGCGACCCGCTCGGTGCTCCCGACCTCGACGCCGAGGTGGTCGAGGTGGGTGGGGGTGTCGGCCTCGCCCTGGAGGAGGACGAGCTTGAGCGGCGGGTCGGTGACGGCGAAGTTCGCGTAGCCGGGGCGGCGCTTGGCGGGTTCGACGCCGAACAGGCGGGAGTAGAAGGCGACGGAGCCGTCGAGGTCGGCGACGCGGAGGGCGAGTTGTACGCGGGACATGGTGGGTCTCCCCGGTCCTTGGTGTTGATTCGACAGGTGTCGATATGGGCGAGGTTGCCACCTGCATAGATGGCTGTCAACATAGACGTATGTCGAATCTGCAACTGCCGGTGCTCGATCAGGACGACGCGGCCGCGTGCTGCTCGCCGCTGGTCCGCGAGCCCCTGGGCGAGGCGGCCGCCGTCGACCTGGCGAAGGCGTTCAAGGCGCTCTCCGACCCGGTGCGGCTGCGGCTGCTGTCGCTGATCGCCTCGCACGAGGGCGGCGAGGCCTGCGTCTGCGACCTGACCGGGCCGTTCGACGTGTCGCAGCCGACGATCTCGCACCATCTCAAGGTGCTGCGCGAGGCCGGGCTGGTCGGTTCCGAGCGCCGGGGGACGTGGGTCTACTACTGGGTGCTGCCCGCCACGCTGGCCAAGCTGTCCGCGCTGCTCCGGGCCCCCGCCGGGGAGTCCGGATGACCGGGACGGCGCCGCTGGGCCGGCGGGCGGCCGTGGAGTTCGTCGGGACCGGCGCGCTGGTCGCCGTCGTGGTCGGCTCCGGCATCCAGGCCACCAGGCTCTCCCCGGACGTCGGCGTCCAGCTGCTGGCCAACTCGCTGGCGACCGTGTTCGGCCTCGGTGTGCTGATCCTGCTGCTCGGCCCGGTCTCCGGTGCCCACTTCAACCCCGTCGTGACGCTGGCCGCCTGGTGGACCGGGCGCCGTGCCGGGGGCGGGCCCGGGCTGCGGGAGGTGGCGGCCTACGTCGCGGCGCAGGTCGCCGGGGCGGTCGGCGGGGCGGTGCTGGCGGACGCGATGTTCGGCGAGCCGCTGGTGCGCTGGTCGACGCATGCCCGCTGGGCTCCGCAGCTGTGGCTGGGCGAGGTCGTCGCGACCGCCGGCCTGATCCTGCTGATCTTCGGCCTGGCCCGCGTCGGCCGCGCGCACTTCGCCCCGGTCGCGGTCGCCGCCTTCATCGGCGCCGCCTACTGGTTCACGTCCTCCACCAGCTTCGCCAACCCGGCGGTGACGATCGGCCGCGCGTTCACCGACACCTTCGCCGGCATCGCCCCCGCCTCCGTGCTGCCGTTCATCGCCGCCCAGCTCGTCGGCCTGGCCGTCGGCATCGTGCTGGTAGCGGTCCTGTTCGGCCGCCCGACCCCGGCGGCCGAGGACGTCGTCGTCCCGCACGGCGACCACCACCCGGCCGCGGCCGCCCGCTGACCTCTCCGACTCTCGCCCCGCACACCCTCGAAGGATCCCTCTCGTGAGCACTCCCGCCGTCCCGTCCGTGCTGTTCGTCTGCGTGCACAACGCCGGCCGGTCCCAGATGGCCGCCGCCTTCCTCACCCGCCTCGGCGGTGACCGGGTCGAGGTCCGCTCGGCCGGCTCCGCCCCGGCCGGGGCGGTGAACCCGGCGGTGGTCGAGGCCCTGGCCGAGGTCGGGATCGACGTCTCCGCCGAGGTGCCGAAGGTCCTGACCGTCGAGGCGGTCCGGGCCTCCGACGTGGTGATCACCATGGGCTGCGGCGACGCCTGCCCGTTCTTCCCCGGGAAGCGGTACCTGGACTGGCAGTTGGCGGACCCGGCGGGCCAGGGCGTCGAGGCCGTGCGACCGATCCGCGACCGGATCGAGCAGTTGGTCCGCGGCCTGCTCGCCGAGCTCGGCATCGAGGCCCAGGAGCAGGGGCAGGCATAGGGCAGGCATAGGCCTGACGCTCCCCGTCCCGGCTAGGAATCCTCGTACAGTCGGACGGTCTCCTCGCGGGCGAGGGTCGCCAGGTAGGACTTCCGGGGTTCGTCGGCCTCCCAGAAGCCGGAGATGGCGAGTTCGTGGAGCGCCAGCGCCTCCTCGTACCGTCCGGCGTGCCGGAGGTCGAGGGCGGCCTCGGCGAGGACGGCGGCCTCGGCGCCCCGGTCGCCGAGCGTCCGGGCGAGTTCCAGTGTCACGTCACGGACGCTGAGGGCCCGTTCGGTCAGCCCGCCCGCGCGCAGGGTCTCGGCGAGGGCGGTGGCCGAGCCGATCTCCTGCCGGGTGTCGCCCAGTTCGTGGAAGGCCAGTGCGGCGCGGCTGAACGCCTCGCCGGCCTCCTCCAGCCGGCCGAGTTCCCGGAGGGCCAGCCCGGTGTTGTGGTCGGCGCCGGCCTCGGAGTGGCGGTCGCCGAGTTCCCGGAAGGTGGTGGCGCTGCGGGCCAGGACGGTGAGGGCCTCCTCGGGCCGGTGCGTGTGGGGCAGGGTGGCGCCCAGGAGGAGCAGGGCCACGGCCTCGCCGTGGCGGTCGTCGACGGCGGCGGCCGCGGCGGCCGACTGCTCGAGGGCCTCGGCGGCCTCGGGGAGGCGCCCGGCCTCGTGCAGGGCGCCGCCGAGTGTGCGCAGGTCGCTGGACTCGCCTGCCCGGTCGCCGAGTTCGTGCCGGAGGGCGACGGCCCGGCGCAGGTGGTCGACGGCTTCGTCGGCCTCGCCGCTCTCCCAGAGCGCCTGGCCGAGGTTGTGCAGGGCGTCGGCCTCGGCGCGGGGGGCCTCCCGGCCGTGGTTGGCGGCCACGGCCTGCCGGAGGGTCCGGACGGCCTCGTCGCACCGGTCGACTGCGAGGAGGGCGGCACCGAGGTTGTTCAGCGAGTCGGCCTCGCCGTAGCGGTCGGCGAGTTCGTGGTGGAGTTCGGCCGCGCGGCGGTGCTCCTCGACGGCCTCCGCGGCGCGGTCCAGGGACTGCAGGGCGGCGCCGAGGTTGTCGCGGACCACGGCCTCGTCGCGTCGTTCCCCGACGGCCTGGAGGAGGCGGACGGCCCGGCGGTGGATGTCGACGGCCTCCTCGGGGCGGCCCAGCCGGTCGAGAGCGAGGCCGAGGAGGCTGAGCGAGGCGGCCTCGAAGCGGTCGTCGCCGAGTGCCCGGTGCTCGGCGGCGGCCTGGCGGTGGGCGGCGGCGCACTCCTCGTACCGGCCCAGTTCGCGCAGGGCCGTGCCCTGCATGTTCAGGGTTCTCGCCGCGGCGACGGGGTCGCCGGAGGCGACGCCGACCGGGCGGGCCGCCTCGGCGACGAGCAGCATGTGGTCGAAGTGCCGCCGCTGGTGGAGGAAGCGGGAGAGCAGCAGGGTGAGCGCCACCGCGGTCCCGGGTGCGTCGGGCGCCGCGGTGAGGACGGTGGCGAGGAGGTTGCGGTGCTCGGCGTCGAGCCAGGCCAGCGCGTCGGTCCGGCGCGGGAAGCGGCCCGGGTGTTCGCGCGGCGGTACCTCGAAGTGCTGGTCCGCCTCGCGCGCCCCGGTGACGTAGTGGTCGAAGAGCCTCGTCCGGGCGGCTCCGCGCCGGTCGGCGTCGGCGCGGGACCGGCCGCGTTCGACGGCGTACAGCCGGACCAGGTCGTGCAGTCGCCAGCGTCCCCAGATCCGGCCGGCCTCGATCAGGTGGGCACGGGCGAGGTCCTGGAGCAGGAGTTCGGTCCGGATCCGGCTCTGCTCGGTGAGGTGGGTGGCGGCCTCGGTGGACAGGTCCGGGCCCGGGTTGAGGGATAACAGCCTGAACGTGCGGGCGTGTTCGTCGCCGAGCCGGTCGTACGAGAGGTTGAACGCCGCGCGGACGGCCCGGTCCCGGCGGCCCAGGACGTCCAGGCGGTCGTCGGTGGACTCCAGGTCCTCGCGCACCGAGGAGAGCGGGCGGCCGGGGAAGTCGGCGAGCAGCGCGGCGACGATCCGCAAGGCCAGCGGCAGACCGGCGCACAGCTCCGCGACCGCAGCGGCGTCGGCGGGGGAGTCGGTGACCCGGGCGTCGTCGGTGCCGCGCGCGGTGCGGATCGCCCGGTCGAGCAGGGCCACCGAGGCGGCCGGGTCGAGGGGTTCGACCTGGTGGCGGCGGGCGTCGAGGTCGAGGGCGTCGCGCGAGGTGACCAGGACGGCGGTGCGGCCGTCGGCGGGGAGCAGCGGCTCGACCTGCCCGGCGCCGGAGGCGTTGTCGAGGACGACGAGGATCCGCCGCCCCTGCTCGGCGAAGGCGGTCAGCACGCTGCGGTACAGGCGTGCGCGGTCCTGGAGGGCGGGCGGGATGTGGACCTCGGGCAGGCCCAGGGCCCGGAGGAACCCGTCCAGGGCGAGCTCGGGCGGCACCCTGCGTTCGGGGTCGTAGCCGAACAGGTCGACGAACAGCACCCCGCCGGGGAACCAGCCGGGGTCGGCCAGGGCCCGGGTCGCGGCCTGGAGGACCAGCGCGGTCTTGCCGACCCCGCCGAGCCCCACCACCGCGGTGACGGCGGTGGCGGGGCCCGGGTCCGCTCCGGGGGCCGGAGCCGGAGCCGGAGCCGGGGTCAGGGTCAGGGTCGGGGTCGGGGTCGGGACCGTCGGAGGGGCCAGGCCCGCCAGCAGCCGCGCGAGGTCGTCCTCCCGGCCGGTGAACGCGGCCGGGGCGGCGGGCAGCCCGAACAGCGCCGGGGTGACCGTCGGGGGCAGGGTCACGTTGACCGTGCCGCCCTGGATCACCGCGCTGAAGAAGATCCCGCCGCTGATCTCGTTCCTGACCCGAGGTTCCACCCGGCCACCCCTCCGTGCCCTGGTCCGTCCGAGGATGCCGACACCCTACGGGGGCGTCGGCCCGGACGGGGGCAAACCGTCGATCTCCTGGGCTTCTTGATGATCCATCAGTTCATTCGGAGTCTCGGGGTGTTCGGAGATTGAATCGCCGGACGTGTCCGGAGCACGGCAACCGGGCAGGGGGCCGGTGGCGTCCCCGAAGGGGCGGGGGTGGAGCGGGAGTTGGGAGGGGACGATGGGACGGCAGGAGTTGGGGCCGGAGCTGGCCGCGCTGGTGCGGGCGGCGTTCGCGGAGTCGGGGTGGGAGGTCACCCTGCACGGGGACGTCGCCCGGGACGTCCACGGGCGTGACTACGGGCTCGGCGGGCTGCTCGAACTGGTGGGGCGGCGGGCGGACGTCCCGCTGCCGGAGCTGGTCCGGGCCCACGTCCGGGAGCTGGTCGCCGCCGTGCGGGGCCCGGGGGCGGGCGGTGGTCCGCCGGAGGAGGTGACCGCCCGGCTCTATCCGCTGCTGCTGGACGCGGCGTCGCTGTCCGAGTCCGCGCGGCACCCGCACGCGCTCGAAGTCGCCCCGGGGGTACTGGAGTTCCTCGCCCTGGAGTCGCCCGTCGGCTGGCAGGTGCTGACCTCGGAGGCCGTCACCGAACTGGGCGTGGTGCCGCGGTTGCGGGAGGCCGCGCGGGCGCGGCTCGCCCGGCTGCCCGTCGAGCGGCACGAGGTGCTGCCGACCGGGCAGGGCGGAGCCCTCCACGTCGTCACCGGGAACTCGGCGCTGACGGGGAGCCGGGTCCTCGCCCTGGACGCCGTCCACCGCGAGGTCACGGGCCGGGAACTGCCGCCGGACGGTGCGGTGGTGGCCTTCCCCACGCCGTTCCGGCTGCTGTTCGCGCCGTTCGACCTCCAGGTGCCGGGCGTGCTGGAGGTGCTGATCGAGACGGCCGCCCGGGAGTACGACGCGTCGGGCGCGCCGCTGTCCGTGCACACCTACTGGTGGCGCGACGGGAAGCTGACCCCGCTCACCGGCGTGGCCGAGGGCGGGCTGCTGGAGCTCGTGCACGCGGACGAGGTGATCGCCGCCGTCACCCGGCTGGCCGGAGGCGAGGCGGATCTGCCCGCGTCGCGCCCGCACCACTACCGCTTCGCGCACCGGCTGCTGCCCTCGCTGACCCACCTGGGGTCGGTGCCGGGGGAGCGGATCGACGCCGAACTGCTGCGGCTGTGGGAGGAGTACGGCGCGACCCTGCCCGCGGAGCAGCGGGTGGCGCCGGAGGGCCTCCAGGGCGGGTTCGTCCAGGTCGGGCAGCACCGGATGCTCCTGGTCGGGCTCCCGAGGCCGCGGGCGGCGACCGAGGCCTTCGCGGTGGTGCTGGCCTGGCCGGGCGACGGCTCGGCGCAGCGGTTCTTCACCCTGGAGTACGGAATCGACCCGATCACGGGTGAGCGCGGGGCGGTGCTGGGCGAGTGGGAGGGGGAGGGCCGCCACCGGCTGCACCGGACCGGCATGACCCCTCAGGCCCGGCCCTTCCTGCACGCCGTCACGACGCTCCTCGACCCGCCCCCGTCCCCGTCCCCGCCGCCGGCGAAGCGGCGCGGGCTGTTCCGGCGCCGCTGAGCGAGGGCGCTGAAAGCCGGGCGGCCCGGCCGGGAGTGGTGCTCCCGACCGGGCTGCCCCGGTCCGTCAGTTGGCGGGGAGCCTCGGGGTGCGCGAGGGCTCCGTGCGGCGCTGCCCGGTCGCCTCGAAGGCGGCGGCGAGCCGCAGGAGCGCGGTGTCGTCGTAGGCGCGGCCCGCGAAGGTGAGCCCCACCGGCATGCCGATGTCGGCCATGGTGCCCATCGGCACGGTGACGGTCGGAATGCCGAGGTGGCGCGGCACGAGGTTGCCGTTGGCGACCCAGACGCCGTTGCGCCAGCCGAGGTCGGCGGAGGCCTCGGCCACGTCCATGTCGGCCGGGCCGACGTCGGCGACGGCGGGGAAGACCACGGCGTCCAGGCCGAGTTCGTCCATCCAGACCTCCAGGTCGACCCGGCGGGTCTCCTCCAGGCCGCGCAGGCCCGCCTCCAGCAGCGGGATGTCGGTGAGGGAGGCGTACGGGCGCTCGCGCACGAAGCGCGGGTAGTCGCCGACGGTGTCGTCGAAACCGGCGTAGCGGTCGGGGAGTTCGCCCTCGTGCTTGGGGAAGATGCGGCTGCCGTCGACCTCGGTCAGGGTGGCGAGCGCCGGGTCCCCGTTGGCGCGCAGGAAGTCGTCCCAGGACCAGGCGGACAGGTCCTCGATCTCGACGGTGAGGTAGTCCCGGCCGACCAGGCCGCGGGTGAACAGCGAGGGCGCGCCGGGGCGGTCGGCCTCGTAGTTGGTCACCACCGGGAAGTCGACCTCGACGACCTCGGCGCCGGCCGCCTCCAGGTCACGGCGGGCGGCCTGCCAGAGGGCGATGACCGAGGCGCGGGTGTCGATCCGCTGCCCGGTCTGGCCGCCGATGCCGCCCTCGGGGTTGGTGCCGGCCTCGGGGTCGGCGTTGATGTACATCCGGGGCACGCCGACGCGCCGGCCGGCGAGGGTCGTGCCGGCCGCCGCCGCGTCGGCGGGGGCCAGCGCGGGGTAGGAGTCGGGGCGGACCTCGGAGGCCGCGGGAAGCTGGATCCAGGGCTGGGAGCGCCACAGGTCGCCGCGGGTCTCCGCGTCGTCGGCGACGACGACGTCGAGCAGTTCGAGCAGGTCGGCCATGGTGCGGGTGTGCGGGACCACGACGTCCATGGTCGGCACCAGCGGCCAGTTGCCGCGCACCGAGATCACGCCGCGGCTGGGGGTGTAGGCGCACAGGGCGTTGTACGAGGCGGGCGCCCGGCCCGAGGACCAGGTCTCCTCGCCGAGGCCGAAGGCGCCGAACGAGGCCGCCGTGGCGGTGCCCGAGCCGTTCGAGGAGCCGGAGCCGTACGCGCTGGTCAGCCAGTCGGCGCTGTACGGGCTCTCGGCCCGGCCGTAGACGCCGCGCTGCATCCCGCCGTTCGCCATCGGCGGCATGTTGGTCAGGCCGATGAGCACGGCGCCGGCGGCGCGCAGCCGCTCGATCGCGAAGGCGTCGCGCTGGGCGACGAGGTGCTCGAAGGCCGGCGAACCGGCGGCGGCGGTCAGGCCCTTGGCGAGGTAGCTGTCCTTGGCGGTGTACGGGATGCCGTCGAGCGGGCCGAGGGTGCGGCCCTGGGCGCGGCGGGCGTCGGAGGCCTCGGCCTCGGCGCGGGCCTCCGGGTTCATCACGACGAGCGCGTTGAGCGCGGTGCCGGTGCCGGGCCGGTCGTAGGCCTCGATCCGGGCGAGGTAGGCGTCGAGCAGGCCGACCGAGGTGGTCTCGCCCTTCTCCAGCGCGGCGCGCAGGTCGGCGATGCCCGTCTCGACGACGTCGAAGGGGTGGGTCATGCGGGTTCCTCCAGGGGTGTTCGGTCTTGCGTCGGAAGCGGAAGGTCGGAAGCGGAGAGTCGGAAGCGGAGAGTCGGAAGTGGAAGGTCGGGGCGCCGTGCCGGTGGAGCGGGTGGGTCGACTACACGACGGCGGGGGCGAGTTCGTCGCTGTGCGAGCGGTCCTGGCCCGGGTCGGGCATCCGGCGGTCGGGGCGGCGCGCGAGCAGGTAGCCGAGGCCGGCGAGGGTGACGGTGCCGACGCCGAGCGGTGCCGCCCAGATCTGGTACCACGGCGCTCCGGCCGGTGCGAGGATGGCGCGCGGCCAGCAGATGTTGACCACCTCGAAGCCGGTCCACAGCACCGCGAGGACGTTGAGCGGGGTGCCGAGGCGACCGTAGCCGACGGCCCCGGCGGGCTTCCAGGTGCCGCGCAGGCGGGCGGTCAGGGCGACCACGGTGAGCAGGAAGAACGGCACGAAGGTGGCGGCGCTGCCGAAGGTGATCAGGCTGCCGATGGCCGAGGTGCTCAGGCCCAGGGGCAGGGCGGCGGCGCTGACCACCGTGGCGGCGACCAGGCCGCCGATCGGCGCCTTGTGCCGGTTGACCTTGCGGACCTGCCGGGAGAACGGGAAGACGTCGTCGCGGGCGAGCGAGTAGAGGCCGCGGGCGGCGCCGCCCTGGGAGGCCATCAGGCAGGCCGTGAAGCTGATCAGGACGACGAGGACGAAGGGCTTGTCGGCCCAGCCGCCGAAGGCGTGGGTGACGGCGGTGGTGACGGGGTCGAGGTCCTTGACGGCGACGACGTCGGCGGGGTCCGGGTGGGCGAGCTCGACCGAGACGGCGTTGAGGACGACGACGAGCCCGACGCTGAGCAGCGACCACCACATCGCCCGGGGCACCTGCCGGGCGGCGTCCTTGGTCTCCTCGGCGGTGGACACACAGGCGTCGAAGCCGATGAAGGCCCAGCCGGCGACGGCCACGGCGGCGAGCAGGGCGCCGGTGTCGCTGATGCCCAACCCCTTCGGGGCGTCGAGGAAGTCGGTGAGCAGGGAGAAGCCGTGCTGCCGGAAGACCAGCAGCAGGGTGAGGCCGACCAGCACGGAGGCGATCGCCTCGGCGGCGATGCCCAGGCTGACGAACCGGCGCAGCAGGTTGATGCCGTAGGCGTTGACCAGGGCGCAGCCGAGCATGAAGCCGACCGCGACGAGGACCTGCTCGGTGGGGGTCGGGACGGTGCCGAAGAGCGCGAAGAGCCAGGGCGAGGCGAGGTAGGCGACGGTGGTGTTGCCGAACATCACGGCGAACTGCCACAGCCAGCCGCTCAGCCAGGCGACCGCCGGTCTGGACAGGCGTCTGCTCCATTGGTAGGCGCCGCCGGCCAGCGGCCACTGCGAGGCGAGCTCGGCGTAGACGGCCACGACCAGGCACTGCCCGAGCAGGCACAGCGGCAGGGCCCAGACCCAGGCGCCGCCCGCGACGCTCATGCCGACCTGCACGGCGGCGTACAGCCCGACGACCGGGGAGACGACGGCGAAGCCCATGGAGATGTTGCCGAGCACGGTCAGGCTGCGCCGCAGCTCCTGCTGGTAGCCGAGCGCGGCCAGCCGGTCGGAGTCGGTGGCGGCAGCGGTCTCGGCGGCGTCGGTGGCGACGGTGGGGGTGTTCTCGGCCACTGGCTGCGCCCTCTCGATAAAACTAACTTTGTTAGCAACTGCTGTCGGTCTGGCACGATAGCCCCCGGACACGGAGAGCGGAAGAGGGGATTTCGGTGGGCCGACCGAGCAGGGCACTGCTGACCCGCGAGGGGATCGCGCGCGCCGCGCTCCAGGTGGTGGACGAGAAGGGCCCCGACGGGCTGACCATGCGGGCGCTCGCGGAGCGGCTCGGGGTCAAGGCGGCGTCGCTCTACAACCACGTGCCGAGCAAGGACGCGCTGGTCGACGCCGTCTCGGGGCTGGTCAACGACGAGATCGACCACGGGCCGCTGGGCGACCCCGACTGGCGGTCCGGCCTCGCGGCGTACGCGCGCGGCTACCGCGCGGTCTTCCGGCGGCACCCGAACGCCCTCGCCCTGCTGGCCCGCCGGCGGGTGGAGGCCGACAGCGCGCTGACCGGCTACGACGCGCTGCTCGCCCTGCTCGGCCGGGCGGGCCTCGAACCCGCCGACGCCGCCGAGGTCGCCGCGGCGGTGGACTACCTGGTGCTCGGCTCCGCGATGGAGACCTTCGCCGCGGGCTTCACCCGGGAACCGGCCGCGTACCGGCCGCAGTACCCGGCGCTCGCGGACGCCCTGGACGGCTCCCTGGCCCGGGGCGGCGGCGCGACGGAGCTCGACGACCGCGGGTTCGAGGTGGGCCTGGGCCTGCTGCTGGACGGGATCGGGCGCCGGACCTCCTGAGGTATGTCGCTCCGCAGCGAAGCGGCGGCCCTCCACCCCGGGTGAGGGGTGGAGGGCCGCCGGTCGCGGGGGGGGGGGGGCGCCCCCCCCCCGCGGGGGGGGGGGCGCGCGCCCGCGGGGGTTTAACAAAGAGAGGCAGCCGCGGAGGTAAGGGGTGGGGGT